>NZ_AP017625.1:0-166617 GCF_002355775.1 Mycobacterium ulcerans subsp. shinshuense
TGCCAGCACCGAGCGTGTTTGTCGGCCTGGAACTCGACACCAACAGTTACACCGGTGTGCCGTGCTGGAGCGCTGGCCCCGCCCACTGGGCCCACAACACCGTCGCGGTGGCCTACGACCTGCGCTATCAACAGATCCGGTCGCTGATGTGTGACGGCGGCATCGCCCGAAAAACCCTGATCGTCATCGCCGCGGCCATGGCACGTCACGCCGACTGGAGCACCGGCCGCAACTGCCGGCCCACCAACAACCAGCTCGAAGCCGCGACAGGCTTCCACCAGCGCACCATCCAGCGGGCCCACGAATGCCTACGCCTACTCGGGGTGGCTACCGAGGTGCTGCGCGGCCGCCAACGCACCTACATCGAGCGCATGGCCTCCTGGAGAATGGGCGATCGCCACCGCGGCTGGGCGTCCGTGTGGGCACTACACGACAACAGCGAGGTCGCACGGGTTGTCCACAGCTTGTCACCCCACCTGGAACGGTCCCCAGTAACCACACACACCTCACCTAAAACAAGACTGTTTACTACCCACCCGGGCGCCACACGCGCCCGGGAAAGCGGCGCTACGCGCCGCAATAGCCCAGACGCCTGGGGCCGGCGACTTGCGGCTCAATGGCGAGCAGACCCCCATGCTCCCCCATGGACTCGTCGGTACAGCCCTACGAGCTGGTCAGCAATGCTCGCTGCCCCCGCAGCCGCAGGTTGGACTGCACGCGACCTGACCGCATTGGTACAAGACTGGCTCGGTACCGGTCACCGAATACCGTCCACTCCGGCGCGCCCGATCGCCCTGCTCGGCACACTGCTTGCTTGGCATACCAGCCACAACAGCATCCAACACCGCCCAGCTGCACTCGAGGAAGCACGCGAGGCCGCAGACCTGGCCGCGGTTCGCAAACGGATTCAAAAACAAACCGCTGAACACCACGCCAACCTCGCGGCGCGAGAAGCCGGCCGCGCCGCACTGGGCGGTCCCGGCCACCAGGCCGCCAGAATTGCTGCCGCTGCTGCTGCTCGCAACGCCGCCCGACGGCGCACCAAAATGGTCGCGGCAGAAGTAGCAAGCGTCGATGCGGCGATCCGGCGGGCCCGCGGCCGCTAACCCAGCGGCCTACGCTGACAGCAGTTCGGTGCGATCGAGCAGCGATGCTGCCGTGCGCCGAATCAACTCCACCGGATCGATCCCTTGCTGCTCAGCTACCGGCACCAGTTCCGTCAGCAAGTCGCCGCACTGGCGAATAAGAGCCGGCAACTTTGTTCCTGCCGCCGCCTCGAGCTCTCGAAGCTTGGTGGTATCGAAACGTACCTGCAGCCGGCCCGCCATATTGCGGTTCTCTGAGCCCTGACGCCGTTTGCGCCGCAGAGCCTCTTGCTCTGCAGACCCGGCCGTGGCGCACTGGCGCTTGAACTCGGGCGCGTTTGTCATGGGAACTCCTTCAATAGTGCGGGATCGTCGAGCCGGCTCGGGCGGCTACGACATGTAAGCCAACTTGCAGCAACCCTGCTGCGCCACACGCGCTCATGTAAGCCAGAATTTTTGCTCGCCCCAACTCCCATCGCCACCCAAGAACCGCCGAGAGCAGGCTTTGAACTGCGGATATCAGCCGCCGTTGTGGCAATGCGCGACTGGTAAACATGTAAGTAAGTTTGCCATAGAACGAGGTTTTGCATACCGGATCTCGCGGCGCGTGTCACGAAAGTGGCGCAGGACTTTACTTACATACCCCCTCCTGCGCAAGAATGGGACCGTGTCATCGCCCAGCGAACCGTCGGCGTATACGCTCGCCGATGCCGGCAAGCAGTTGGGCGTCACCGCCCAGCGCGTGAGCCAAATGCTGAGCAGCGGCGAGCTGACAGGCCCGCAATATCCACAACAACGGGTTCCCAAGAACGCGGTGCGCGTCTGGAAATGGTCGCTCGACCAGGAGTTGGCACGAAGAAGGCCCACTCCCCCGCCACGTCACTCACGCAGACAACAACCCGACCCCGGTGCCGATCAGGAGTACCTCGCGCAATGGTGGAGCCGCCGGGAAGCGCGCGTCAACGCCGCTGCGCACGAACTCAAAGTTGCCGCAGACCTCGCTCGACAGCATGCCAGCGACGAGCGTCGAAAAGCCCGACAGCTGATGTCGAAGCTCGCGCGACTGACCATCCAGCAGGCTGAACTCATCGAACGGCTAAAAGACGACCTCGCAGTGGAATCGGAACGTACCGAACAGATCATCGATGCCTACTCCGATGCCTTAACCCAGCTCCTGGCCCCCGACTTCGGCCCACCACCGTGACCCGCGATCAGCAGGTCAATCAGGCGTCCTTCCTGCCGGGCAGGAACGCATTGAGCACAGGGGCGATCCACGTCGATCGGGTATCGAATCCCAACTTTGAGCCGATGGTGTCGATGACCTCCTCTTGCTCGGCGGTCGGACTAAACGCGATCTGCGCGCTGCCACCACCGAGATAGCGCACGGCCGAAGGGTCGGCCGGGAAAAGGTCGTGGGTAGGTGCAGTCGAGTACCGGCTCTTCTCGATGATCTCGGCCAGTTCACCAGCCTGGTACTTGATGCTGATCGCCTCCAAAACCACATGCAAATTGGTTGACTTCACGTTGTGCCGATACTTCTCGAAGCGGCTCTTGACGCCAGGACTGACATATACCGCCGTGGTCGGCTTGGACCGAGTGCGTGGCCGGCCAGGCTTGCGTGCGGGCACTTTGGCGGCCGAGACATCAGAGGTCTTAGAGGGCGTTGCGGCAACCGGTCTGTCCTCAACAGGTACCTCGACAGCAGCCTGTTCGGGAGCACTGGCGGGACGAGGCTGGGCCGCGTTGACGAGGCCAGCTAGACCAGCGCCGCGACTCTTCGGCTTTGTGAGGTCTGCGAGATCCGCTTCGGGCAGCTCCTGCGGCGTTAACTTGCTCACGGCCACACTCCTTCGTTGATCAGGTCCTGGCGGATCTTTGAACCCCGCGTGAGAATTTCTCCGGTCAGCTTGGCGAAGTCCTCGGCCACGCTCACAGATGTCGTGCTGACGATCGTAGTCGCATCTGCTCTCCCCTGCCGTATCGCTGACCGAGACGGATTATTGACGATTTCCTGCTCAAGTTCGTGGGCCAGCCGACCAAACTTAGGCACGTCCCTGCCAACAGCTTCTGAGTGGCGGATGAACGAATCGAGCATCACGTCATCGTTCTGCCCCAAATCTGCAGCCACATTCTTCTTCATCTCTTCCCGGATCCTCGTCGATGAAGTTCCTGACGCAAACACGAAACAGCCGAGCAACACCACAGATGGGTTGTGCTCGCGCATCGCCCTTAGATCGCCTGCCAACTCGCGCAGTCCGGTCCTTGATAGGTCATCGGTCTTCATCGGAACTACAACAAACCGCGACGCACACAGGGCCGCCTGAAGAAGCAACTGGTTCTCCGGAGGGGAATCAATGAAGATAACCCCGTAATGATCACTGATCTGTGCTAACGCCAGCGCCAGCGACATCAGCACCTGTTTGGCAGTCTGCGGGTTGCCCATCTCTGCAGCCATCACCGGCGCGATCCGACGGACGAAAGGCCCACCGGGAACAACATCCAATCCCGGACGGACATCGGGAATCGGGGTCAACGCAGCGCCGGCAGTAATCGCGCTGTAGAGATTCCTACCCTTGTCGTCGGCTTCTGTATTCGCGAAGCCAAGCATGTTCGCCACGTTGCCCTGGCCGTTGAGATCGACCAATAAGACGCGCGCTCCATCGGAGGCAACGAGCGCGGCGCTGTGGGTAGAACACGTCGACTTCCCTACCCCACCCTTGCCGTTGGCGAACAGATAAACATTGCCCAGCTTGCTCCAATTGACCGCGGGTTCTACCAGCCCAGCGTCGTCCCAAACGGCTACGCTTCTACTCATGCGGGCGCCTTACTGTGTTGGAATCGGGAGAATGCCGCGCCTGGCATGCCGCGCACCGAACCGCACTGCACCCCACGCGCTGTCACGGTCTGCAGAGTCTAGGGCGATCAGCTCGGTGTCATATCCCTACTCGTGTCCGGTTCGCACCATCGCGTGCCACTTGGGTGACTATGACCTACCGTGCGCCCAATGCCGCAGCGTCTCGCCCAGCAAACCCAACCCACCGATGGACCCTCGGCGTCGTTCAGGCGAACGCCTGAAGCCGCCCTCGGCACCAGGTGCCGGATCACGCGATGTCCACCGCTTCGTGCACCGTTCCGGCCAGAGCAAACCAGCGTATACAGGGCAAAACGGCGCGCTGTATATAGGGTCTGCCAATTCTCTAACCGGAACAGTCGACCTGCTATATCACCGCACGTCAAACGGTCGGACCGACGCGATTCACCGCCCGACACAATACCTATATAAATACCTGCCACCGTACCTGACTGCAGGTTGTAACTCATATCATTACCACTGCGAGGCGCAGCACTTGAACTATCAGGGTAGAACGCATGATGGACAGCACGGGCCACACACCTGTTCACATATTGGATCACCGGCCAGCAACCGCATTGCCTACCGCGCTGAAAGCGACATTGGGGGCATCATCCGCATAGCGGTAGCTGCCATAATTTTTTCTCGCCCACGGCGTGTCGCCTACCGCAACACGCTGCCCCAAACACTTATGCGTGCTCAGTTGCACACAAGACAATCTGTAGCCGCTACGGCTCCAAGCCGCGCACTGGGTGCGATGCCCAGCATTGCCGACGCCACAACGCGATCCACTGTGGATGTCCCAAACCGATCCCGCACCTGGACGCGAGTGCTCGCACGCACCGCAATGGCAATACGCAGCACCGACCAACATCGCATGCGTGACACCACACCCAACACCATTGCCGCGCCAGGTCGAATCGCAACTGACGACCACGGTGGAGGCACTACTTGCAGCAACCGTCGACAGCGAATATCACTACACCCAGGTACGTAGATATGGCAGCGAATAAATGCCGCAGCACATGCTTAGATGCCATTGAGGATGTCGCATTAAGCGCTGCTCAACGTTGGCCTCACAGTCTGCGCAGCGGTATTCGCCTCGGGCGTCACGCTCGGCCAATGTGACAGTTGACCTGCGGTTTCGTGGCGCTGAACCGGCGGCGTGGAATGCCGATAAGGCACTACGGCGCCCTGGCCGGGCTCCTGATGGCCTAAATGCCTCGGCGGGTACCACCTAACGCGGATGAAGCCGTTGGGCCGCTACGGAAGCTTCCAGCGCGCTTACGCAGGTCAGCAGCACCGCAAACGCCCGGTAGGGCGCTGAACCTAAAGGCGAACCGGGGGTCTGTCGAGCCGGGCGCTCGTCTTTGGTGCTGTTGATGGCGGGGTGGGTGGGGTGTGGGCGATACTGCGTGCTGTGTCGTCGCTTGATGAGTTGGTGGTCGAGGCCGGCCGTGCGTTGGGCGATGGGCGCAGGCTGTTTGGTGCTTCGCCGGTCATTGGTGGCGGGTGGGCGTCGACGCCGGCGTTGGTGAATGGTCGTGACGCTGTGGCCGCGGCTGGTGGGGCTGGTGCTGCCGGTTGGGCAGGAGCGGCTGCGACGGGTTTTGGCGTTGCCAATCAGGGGCGGCAGTTTGCTTTGGATCGCACTATCGCCGCTGATGGCGGGACTGCGCCGGGGTTGACTGGCAGTGGTCGGGCGGCAGTGGCCGGCGGTGGGGGAATGGATGGGGTAATCACTGATGCCCGCACTGGGGTGGCAGCTATTGCGCCGGCCACGGCAACGCCGGCGGGCAAGCGTGCGTTGGTGGCGCATTTGGAAAGCCAGCTTGATCGAGCCAAAGCGTTGTTGCGGCTCTCGGAGGGGCGAAACATCGCCTTGGTGAGGCTGATTGCGGGAAGTTCGGGGGGCTACCGCGGGTTGGCGGGGACTCCCATGGCCGGTGGGGGAGCCGGTGGTGCGCCGATGGGAATGGGAGGAGCTAGCGGGGGTGGGGGAGTGGCGAGTTCATTGGGCCTTCCTGGCCTGGCCCGCGCCGTGACAAGACTCACCCACCCACACCACCACGCCAACCAGCCAACAGCCGGTGAACACCGGCCGGCTCTCGGCGGCGGGGGCCCATTGGCGCGCATAGCGGTTAAGGCTGCACTTACACGCCTGGGGCGTCCCTATGTGTGGGGAGCTAAGGGGCCCAATCAGTTTGACTGCTCCGGGTTGGTGCACTGGGCCTACGTCCAGGCTGGGATCACCTTGGGGCCCGACACCTACACCCAGATACATCAGGGTGCACCTGTTGCCCGCGGACACGTCGAAGCTGGTGATCTCATCTTCCCGCACGCCGGACATGTGATGCTTGCGATCAGCCCCACCGAATGCGTGGAGGCACAACAATCAGGTGTGCCGGTCAAGATCTCGCCGATGCCAGCCTCGTACGTGGCTCGCCGTCCGGCTTAGTGTTGGCATTGGGCGCGGCGCTGGCTGCGCCGCGGATCACTTCGCGATGCTCATGCAGTTGCGTCGCGGCCGCCATGGTCTCGTTGAACGCCGGACCGACCCCGGCAACGTGAGGCAGGCTCGTCAGGATCAGCGACTCTAGCCGCAACAGTTGCTCATCGAGTTCGCGCAAAACCGCCCTGGCTTGCGGATCGTTGTCGTGACGGATCAGGATTTGGGTAGACGTCGCTGCGATCGCAGCCACCTCGGTGGCGATAGCCAATGCCTGCGTATTCGTCCGCGAATCCGTCGGCGCGGGCGCCGGCGGGGCGTAGCCCGGTTGAGTGGCCGGCAGCGGCTGGGATTGCGGTATCGGCTTACCCCGGCGTATTGCATCGAGAGTTCCGCGAGGCCAGCCCAAGGCGTCTTCGAACTTGATGCGATTGGCGCGATGGGGGAACGACTTGCCGCGTTCGAGCAGCGCCGCGGTGTTTAGTGACACGTTCGCGGCCTCGGCTAGCTCTCGCTGCGTCTCGAACCCGACTTCAATTCGGCGGTCGGCGACGGCCTTTCCGACACGCTCGTTCGGGCTCTCGGTCGCCGTGCTCACCCGCATTCCTTTGCAATCGCCGCCTGGTCGCTGCACCCGCTCAGCATGCAGCTCGGTGTAAGTCAACTATAGAAGTTGACCACACTAATGCACGAGGGGACACGGAACGCCCACAGAAACCGCCTCGTGGTCGACCCACAGTAATACACATGGTTAGGCGTATTCGAAGCGGGCATCGCAGATAGACCGCGCCGCTCCTCGTTCGCATAACCTCGCTCACCTGCAGTTATCTCACCGTAGGAAACCATTGTCCGCCCTGATGTTGCCCCCGACGCGATAAATAGCTATAAACGTCTACAAGACGCGACCTACACAGTTGTATACACAGGAGTAGTCAAGGATAGTGTTTACTATGACCGCGGCGAACCCCGTAAAACTCGGTGTCGGCCTTTGCGTGTACGACGACGAAGACAAGTGGTTCAGCGGCTACAGCTCCAATCGAAAAGCGGCTGCGATCTGTGCGAACTGCCCGATCATCGTCAGCTGCACCGAGAGGGCTCTTCGGCTGCAAGTCACCGACGGTGTCTGGGCAACGGTGGTCATGCCCGGTTCACGTCACACCGATGCTCTGGAACAGGCCCGTGCACGCCTGCGTCGAGTTATCGAGCACTACCGACACCAACCCGCCCAGCAACGCATCCGCTCGCTGCTCATTGGAAAGGCCGTGCACTTCGCGGCCACCCAGCGTCAACCCGGCCCCGGCCAACGAGTCGACCGCCACCGCGTGCATTCACCGGAACTCGCGGAGCGAGCCAGTGCCTAACATCTCTGCGGCCACCCGGATTCTGGGCGACGATCTGCTGGCCCAGCTGCGCACCGCCCAACGACCGCTAACGACCGCCCAGCTGCGCCAGCACGCACCTGCGGTGCCAGTTGCCGGTGCACGCGCTGCCCTAGCCCCCGTCCATGAACAGGTCTACCGTGTGCTCTGCGGCCTTGAGCGCCAGCGCCTGGTGGTTCGCAGCAAGGCCGAAGGCCGCCAGGTCGGCTGGTCCTACCTACCCAACACCGCCGACCACGAAATCGCCTCCCTCACCGCAGCTTTCACAGAATCAGAGACAACCCAGCCTGCCCAGCGCGAAGGACTAGCCCGTACGACCGAGCATCTCATCGCCGGCGCACGTACCGCACGAACAATCGCGATCGGCGGCGACACAGGTGGCGCGGCAACGGCACTTTCGCAGGTGTTGATCGACTGCGCCGAATTGCTCACGGCCGCAACCGGTATTCCTGCGAGCTCGCCGATCACTGGCGGGACCCGGCCGTGATGGTGCGGCGCGCCATCTACGTCGCATCCTCGTGGTCCAACCGGCGGCACTCAACAGTTGTTGACACGCTGCGCCGCTGCGGACATCAGGTGTATGACTTCAAGCACACCACGGCAGGAACCGACCGCGAATTCCGTTGGGAGGAATTGCTTGTCACCGATCCTAATGCCGTTGATGCTCATTTGGCGCCGCCCGAGCCTACAAGGGCCGCAACTTACTTGGCTTCCTTGACTCATCGAGCTGCAGAGCTGGGGTTTCGGCGAGACCAAGAAGCGATGCTAGCCGCAGACACCATTGTGCTTGTCTTGCCGTGCGGCCGATCGTCGCATCTCGAACTCGGATGGGCCGTAGGCGCCGGGAAACGCAGCGCGATCCTCCTCGACGATCCGTGCACCCCGGAACTGATGTACAAGATGGTCGACCGGATCGCCACCGACCTCGACGACCTCGTTGAGTGGTTGGCCAACCCCGCCAGCCCGCAACCATCAACGAACCCCAGACGCATAGCGAGCCCAGAGGAGGCGTTGATGCTATGACCCCAACAGCAGCGCTCTTCTCGCAGGCAAAGATGCCCCAGGGTGACAGCGCAGTGCGCCAGCTTGCCCACTCTGCGATGATCAGCCCCAACCCCATCCCCGCCGCCTTGAGTGCGCGGGTGCCTGAACTGGCCCAGCAGCTCGTTGACATCGTCGCCATCGCACGGATAACGGGAGTGCGAGCCAAGGTCGCCGTCCGCTCTCGTGTCGCCGGCATCAACCCCGTCAGCGCGTGCATCGGCTGGGGCGGCCTGCGCATCGCCGATGTCGAAAAAGGTCTTGGGGGAGAACGGATCCATGTCGTGGCCTACCATGTCGACCCCGCCACATATGTGATCAATGCCCTCGGCTGCCCCGGCACCGGCACCGGCGCCGCAGCAGCAGCCGAGGAGCGGTCTCGCCGCATCCGCGTGCGCGTCGAAGCCCACGACTATCCGCGCACAGTGGGCAAAGCCGGTCAGAACGTGCGCCTTGCAAGCAAGCTAACGGGTCAGAAGATTGAGATCCTTGTGGAGAAAAGCTGTACTGCAGATTGTTTCGCATGATGCTGCGATGAACGCAATCCAGCACGTGGGCCACGACGATCGGTGCCGGGGCCAGATGATGGGTCGCCGGCGACACCGCTTTGAGCCGCAGCACGTGAACACCACCATCCGCCAGACGAACCAGTCCATAGGCATCCTCGAATCGCAGGAAACACCGGCAGGTGTGGGTATGGCCGCGCAAGCGCGAAGACCCACTGTCGGCCAGCCGGCGAGAGCTTGCGGCGCATGAGCACGCAGCTAAAGCAGCTACGTGCGTTCTTGGCCGCCGCCGGCTACCCAGATCCCGCCGCTGTCACCCAGGAGAGGACAATATGGGCCGCCGTACAACACCTGACCCCGACCAGCCGGATCTGTTCAGCATCCTCGATGAGACAGGCAGCCACAGTGATCGATCCCGAGATCCTGAAAGCAGTACAGACGGTCTACTCGACCGATCTGGGCTTTCCCGAAGAATGGACGCCAGCCCAACGGATGGAATTTCTGACCGCCGAAGCCGACAAGATCAGCTCGATGGCGGCCAGCATGGCCGAGACCCTGTGGGAGCAGGCGATCACGGCATGGACCCGCAGCCGCAACGGCCAAACCCCCAACCATGCAACCAAGGTGGCCCTGCTCGGCGACGCTCGGGCACAAGCGGTCACGAGAGTACTCAACAGCGAACTCTACGAATTGATCGAGACCGAGGAGACCGACGAGACCGACATGTCGCCGCCACAGAGCGGACAGCCGATCCCGCATCGGAACCAGGTGGACTGGCAGCAACGGTGGACAAACCCGATCTACCAAAGCGACCCCACCCCAGATCTCAAAGCCCTGATCGACCGCCTGTGGCCGGCGTCGGACTTTTCGGCACCGTTTCGGATCAAAGCCGGCTACCTACTGGCGGCGCGAACCGAGGACGGGCTGAAACCACCCATCCACCGCGAGGACCCCGAGACCGCACACCTAGCGCAGATGATCTACAGCGACCTGAGAACCGACGGCCTGCCCGAACGGTAGAACCGCAAGCGTCGCTATTCGACACCTTCGACGACGACACCTCAATGTCGCCGGCGACCACGACGCCGGCCGCCGGCAGCCAGCACCCTCACGACCCCACCGCAGCAACAGCGGAACAGCCAGCCAAACCGGGCGAACAGTTTCGCAGCGTCACCGACTTCGCCGCCAGCACCGAAATCCTTGTTCCCTCAGGCCCCAAAGCACGCGCACGAGCCAACCTCGCCGCAATCGAACTCGTCAACACCCTCCACGACGCCCAGCGGCCAGCGACGCTGCCCGGACAGCGCATCCTCGCCGCCTGGTCAGGATGGGGAGCACTGCCCGCCGTCTTTGATCCCCGCAACAACACCTTCGCCGCCGAACGCTCCCAACTGGCCACACTATTGACCCCCGAGCAGTACCGCCACGCACACGCCTCCATCCTCACCGCCCACTACACCGACCCCGCGATAGCAGCGGTAATCTGGCAAGCACTAGGTGCGGCGGGATTCGCCGGAGGCCGCGTCCTCGAACCAGGCTGCGGCAGCGGAACATTCATCGCTCACGCTCCACCAAATGCGACCATGATCGGCGTCGAAGCCGACGACATCACCGCAACGATCGCCGCGCTGCTATATCCGTCCGCCCAAGTTCGCCACGAAGGCTTCGAAACCACCCGCGTACCGGACGCCAGCTTCGCCGCAGCCATCGGCAACGTGCCCTTCGGCAAATACGCCCTTACCGACCCCACACACAACCCCCGCCGCCACAGCATCCACAACCACTTCATTATCAAATCGCTAAACCTTGTCGCCCCCGGCGGATACGTCGCCGTACTGACCAGCCGCTACACCATGGACTCAGCGAGACCAACAGCGCGCCAAGACATCGCCTCCCAAGCCGATCTCATCGCAGCGCTGCGACTACCATCCCAAGCATTCACCCGAGTCGCCGCTACCCACGTCGTCACCGACCTACTGATCTTCCGTCGCCGCACGCCCTCGGCGGCCACCACCGTCGACACGCTGGATTGGATCAACACCGAGCCGATCGCCATGGGTGACCCCAACAACAGCACCGAAGAACACCAGATACCCATCAACAGCTACTTCGCCGCCAACCCCCACCGAGTACTGGGCGCCATGGAGCTTGGCCGCGGCCTGCACGGCACCTCTGGTCTGGTCGTGACCGGTGCTAGCGGACACCAGCTCGCCGATCAACTACACCAGCAGCTACACCCCCTCATCGCTGCTGTCGTCGCCCGCGGGCACGGCCTGACCGCCCGCCCCGCCGACCTCACCGCCTGCGCGCCAACGGCATTCACCCCTGGCCTGCGCACCCACGAAACCACCGAAACAGAACCGCCGCCATACAGTCTGCGCTACAACGCCGCCACCGACAGCATCGACTACTGGACCGGCAGCAGGTGGGAACCCAACAAAACCCCGCGCACCCTGATCGAGGAAACCAAAGAACTCATCGTCCTGCGCGATGTAGCCACACAACTCATCGCCGCCCAACGCGACAACAACCCCAAATCCGAACGCGATCAGCTCCGCGCGCACCTCAACACCCTCTACGACAACTATCTGCACAAACGCGGCCCGCTCAACCGCTTCGAATGGATTCGACGCAACGCCACTGAGGCCCTGCACGACAAACGAATCGCCAAGCTCGAAAACGCCTGGCGTCAAGACGAAGGTATGCCCGGACGACCCTACGACGGCCCGATCCCCGATGAACTGGCCCAAAAGTGGGAGCCCCAGGCATGGGAACCGTCCGAACCGTTCAAGAAACATCGCCACCTCGAAGGCGGCATGCGCTACGACCCAGGGTGGGCCGAGGTGTCGGCGCTGGAAATCTTCGACGACGCGACCCAAGCAGCACGCAAGGCACCGATCTTCACCGCCGACCTGCTGACCGCCGAGGTCGAGCGCAGCAGCGTCGATACCCCAGAAGAAGCGCTCGCGATCAGCATCGAACGCACCCGCGGCGTGGACATCAACCTCATCTCCGCCCTGCTGGACACCAACGCAGACCACGCCCACGCCCTCCTCGACGGACTGGTCTACCCTAGCTTGACCAATCCCGACGAACTCGTGCCCGCCACCACCGCACTGTCAGGCAACGTACGCGCCAAACTCGCCGCTGCGATCGAAGCCGCCGACACCAACGCGGTCTACGAACCCTACGTGCACGCCCTGCGCGAGGTGCAACCCCAACAGCGTCAAGCCGAGGCGATCACCGTCCGCCCCGGCGCCCCGTGGATACCCGCCACGATCATCGCCGCATTCGCCGAACAAACCTTCGGCATCACCGACGTCGTCGCCGAACATATCGGCGGCCACTGGACCGTTGACGTCGCTGGCTACCAACGCCACGGCCGCCTCATGACCGACGAATGGGGCTTGGCCAGAAGAAGGTTCGACGCCGTCAGCCTTCTTGAGACCGTATGCAACTCCAAAGCCGTTGTTATCCGCGACGACGAGAGCGGCGACCTCGACACCCAAGCCACCATCGCCGCACAAGCCAAATGCGCCAAAATCACCGAGGAATTCACCCGCTGGCTATGGTCAGATGACCAACGCCGCGACACCCTCGTCGCCGAATACAACCGGCGCTTCAACTGCCTGCGTGCCCCGGTCTACGACGGCACCCACCTGCAGCTACCAGGACTGTCAGACCATTTCACACCGCACCCCTACCAACGCCACGCCGTGGCCCGCATCATCAACGAACCCGCCACCTTGCTCGACCACGTCGTCGGAGCCGGCAAAACGGGCTCCATGGTTATGGCGGCCACGGAGCTACGCCGCCTCGGCCTCGTGCGCCAACCCTGGATCGTGGTTCCCAACCACATCATCGAACAAGTCGGGCGTGAGGCCAAGCAATGGTACCCAGCCGCTCGCGTGCTACTCGGCTCGGCGGCCACCACCGCCGAGGGCCGCCGCCGCTTCGTCGCCCAAAGCGCTGCCAGCGACTGGGACATCGTGGTCGTTCCACAGTCGGCATTCAAAAAAATCAACGTCTCCGACGACACCCGCGCGGCCTACATCGAAGACGAACTCGACCAGCTACGCACACAGCTGGAAAACTCAGACGTTGAGCGCACCCAAAAAGCGATCATGCGGGCCATCAAGACCACTGACGAGCGATTGCAAAAACTGTTGGCACCCGGCGCCAAAGACGCTGGACTGCGGTTCGAACAAACAGGATGCGACTACCTATTCATCGACGAAGCCCACATGTACAAGAACAAGCGCCGCCTGTGCAACATCGCCGAGCTGTCCTACACCGAATCCGCCGACCGAGCCGAAGACCTCGCCCTCAAACTCGACATCCTTCGTTGCCGGCGCCACGACGAAGCCCGAGCTCGCGGGATAGCAGACCACGAAGTCGTCGAACGGGTAGCCACATTTGCCACCGGCACACCCATCGCTAACTCCCTCGGCGAATTATGGGTAATGCAACAATATCTGCGCCCCGACCTACTCAAACAGGCCGGCGTCCACCACATCGACGACTGGGCCGCCGCCTTCACCACCACCCACAGCACCATCGAAGTCAACGCAACCGGAACCAAACTGCGACCCATCACCAGAGTCGGCAAATACGCCAACCTGCCCGAACTGCTGGCGCTCACCGACGCCTACACCGATACCGTCACCCGAGACCAGGTACCCGCCGCACTGCCCGAGCTACGCACCGGAACCCGCCACATCATCAGTTTGCAGCCCGAGACCGAAGTGGTCGACTTCATCGCCGACCTCGGCTGGCGCGCCGACCATCTCGACCCGCGAAAACCCCGGCTCGACAACATTCTCAAGATCAGCAGCGACGGGCGCCGCGCCTCGCTCGACCCCCGCCTAGTCCACCTCGGCGCACCCCAACACGGGCGCGCCGCAGAGGTCGCCTCACAAGCCATACGGATTCACCGACGCCACGCAGATCGCCAATACCGCGACCCCGACACCGAGGAGCTGCAGCCACTGCGCGGTGGACTACAAATCATGTTCTGCGACCTCGGAACACCGTCAACAGATCCAAACCAGTTCACGATCTACCAGGCCATCAAAGACGAACTCGTTGCTCGCGGGATGCCCGAAACCAAGGTGCGATTCGTCCACGAGGCCCGCAACGCCACCCAACTGAAAGCGCTATTCGCCCAGTGCAATCGCGGCGAAGTCTCCGTCCTTATCGGCAGCACCGAAAAGATGGGCACAGGCACAAACATGCAAGCCCGACTCACCGCCTTACACCACGTCGACGTCCCCTGGCGCCCGTCCGATCTCGAACAGCGCGAAGGCCGCATCATGCGTCAAGGCAACCAAAATAGCGTGGTCGACATCCTCATCTACGTCGCACAAGCAAGCTACGACACCGTCATATGGCAAAAGGTCCAAGCCAAAGCACTTTTCATCGACCAAATGCGTCGCCGCGAAGTCGCTGACACCGAGATCGAAGACCTCGACGGCGGAGATATAGGCTCCGCGGCAGCCGAAACCAAAGCCGTCGCCACCGGCGACCCCCGCTACCTACGCCAAGTCGAACTCGACGACTCCGTACGCCGCCTGACCGCACTGCAGCGCGCACACCAACAATCCGCACGCAACCGCGACTACCAAGTGCGCTCCTTGGAAAACGCAATCCCCGCAAAACAAACCGAGATCGACCAACTCACACCAGTAGCCCACAGCGCCACTGCCCACACCGACGCCACACACCGAATCACCATTGGCGCCGACACATTCACCGATCGCCCCGCAGCAGCCGCCGCTATCAGCGCCCAATGCCGCCGCGCCTACATCGCCGGCAAAGATCGCGGCGCGTCGCGGTATGACCCCCTCGGCGTGTCCATCAACGGCATCGAAGTCCTCGCCGCCCGCGACCTCACCCACGACATGCTCATACTGCGCCTTGCCGTTCCCTGCCGCACCACCGAACTCGAGGCCACCGAGCTGCTCGCCGACGCCTACCAACCCGGCGGTGACTCCGCCACACCAAAACAGCTCGGCCTGCTGCGGCGGCTAGAAAACCTCTACACCGGGCTACCCGAACACCTGCGGCGGCTGCAACTTCAACAACATCGCCAGCAGTCTGAGCTCGACGACTTACTCGCCAACCCACCAGGCCCCTTCCAAGACATCAGCACACTGGAAGCCCAACAGGCTGAACTTGCAGCCCTGACACTGGAACTACAAATGGCCGCCGAAAGCCCCCAAGCTCAAGCCAAAGCCGCAGCGGCCAAACAGCGCCTGCAAGCACGCGGCCTCAAACCTGGCTGGAGCCTGCTACTGAACCCCACACCGGCGCTGCTAGAAGAACTTGGCTATCCCAACGCCAACGCCCTGCGAAAAACGCTGCGCGCTCGCGAACGCATCGCCTTGGAGCGCCAGCACCAACAGCACAACCTCTCCGGCCCAGGCCACGAGCTTTAATTAGGCGAATCCAGGCAGGTTGGTGGCATTGCACTCCGTTGCCGCGCTACCGTGCGGCATGCAACCACCGACGCGTCTTGACCAAGCCCAGCAAGACATCCGCGCAGCGCAAACCTTGCCGAACAACTCGGATCGCCGTAATCACGGACTCACCGCGCAAAAACACGCACAAGCGGTGCTACTCGACCCCGACAGCACCCCGCAGCAAAAATCGGCCGCGCGATTGTGCATCCGACAAGCACGAGCACTAGCCGGCGAACTCAACCTTGGCACCGGCACAACACGTCGAACGTGCACGCACGACCTGGGGCACACCCTTGACGGCTAGATCCCCTCAACTGCGGCACATGCTTGATAATGGCGCCTATGTCCCTCGATGAGCTACTAGTCGAAACAGGACGAGCGCTCAGTGAAGCTCGCAGGCTCTTCGGGTCCGCGCCCGCCGATACTCACTGGTCGACGAGTCCCTCGCTTGGTGCCGGTGGCCAAGCAACAACCGACACGGCAGAGGCCGTGGCGACGCGTTGGCAAGGAGCGGCAGCAGCAACCTATATGACCGCCAACTCCCGCGCGCTGCAACGCTGGGACAAGACACTGTCTGCCGACGCCCAAATCGCGCCGGCCATCACTAACAGCGGCCAGGCCGCCGCCTCGGGCGCCCGCAGCATCGACAGCTTGATCGTCGAAACCCGCTCAGCAGTAGCCGCGTTCGCTCCCAGCGTCCATTCCGCCGCTGGTAGAAGCGAACTTGCGAGCTATCTGCGACGACAGCTCACCCGCGCCCACACACTATTGCGCACCTATCAACAACTCAACAGCGAACTGGCGGCGACGATCCACGAGGGATCAGCCCGCTACGACACAACACCCGCCGCCCCCACCGACGCTGCCACAGCCTCACCCACCTCGTGGAAACCTAGTGACCCCCGACGAAAACCCATCATTGTTGGACCCGGAAACCTAGGGCCGGCGCAAACGCCTGACGACCCATGGATCGAGGTAGGCCCACGATCAGGGATCTGGGTGCCCAAAAATGAACTGCCCGGTGTCACCGTCCACACGCCAGACAGTGTCGGGCCCCCAAACTACGCCCACGACCCGGTCATTGAACTCATTCCCGGCTCCGGCGTCTGGGCCCCCGAAGACAACTTCCCCCACGCGATCATCCAAACACCGGGAACACTGGGACCCCCGGGACCCTACACAGAATGGCTACCTGGTTCCGGCATCTGGATGCCCAGCGACCAACTACGTCCACAACCTTAAGCGCCAAGGTCCGATGTCCAATTGACCTCCCCCCGCGACTGATCGCGGGATTCCTTATGCCGCTTACCCGCCATTGGGTCTTCTCGCTTGCACGAGCTCACCCACGTGTGCGGGTGTTGCCTCCAGTTCGGAGGTGAGCGCAGGCAGGGAAGCCCGGGCAAGGATTATGTTGAGCATCTGCTGGATGCAAAGAGGTAGGGCGATTGGATGCTTAAACCGGGCGAGGTGCTCGCCGGCTACCGCATCGAACGGACGCTTGGCGTTGGCGGGATGGGCGCGGTGTACCTGGCTGCTCATCCGAGCCTGCCGCGCCGCGACGCGTTGAAGGTTCTCTCCGCGGAGCTATCCCACGATCCAGACTTCCGGACCCGATTCCTGCGTGAGGCCGACGTCGCCTCCAGCCTGGATCACCCCAATATCGTCGGGGTCTACGACCGAGGCCAAACCGAGGACGGCCAGCTGTGGATCTCTATGCAGTTCGTCGACGGCACCGACGCTGACGCGGCGCTGCGGGCCGGGGAGATGACACCCGATCGGGCAATACACATCGTGGCCGCGGTCGCCCAAGCCCTCGACCATGCCCACTCACGCAACATCATTCACCGCGATGTCAAACCCGCGAACTTCCTGCTGGCCGGTGCGATTGGCCCCTCAGAGCGGGTGCTGCTGGGCGATTTCGGGATTGCTCGCGCCCTCGACGACGTGGGACTAACAGCCACCGGGTCGCTCGTGGCCACAGTTGCCTACGCGGCCCCCGAAGTGCTCTCCGGGCTCTCGGTTGACGGGCGCGCAGACATCTACTCACTAGGCTGCACGCTGTTTCGTCTGCTGACGGGCAAACCGCCGTTTACAAACAACGGGATGGCTGCGGTGATGATGGCGCATCTGCAGGCACCCCCACCGCGTGTCACCGACTTCGTGTCATCACTTCCGACGGCGTTGGATGCGGTGATCGCAATCGCGATGGCCAAAGATCCCGCAGCACGCTTCCCTACCGCCGCGGCGCTGGCGGCGGCAGCGGGCTCAGCGCTGCACGACGCCACCGTGCTCATCGCCACACCGCTGCCTGCGGTGTCTAGCCGAGACGTGTCGTCCTATCCGCAGCCGGGCACCCTCGGATGGCACGAGAGTGACCCGGGCACCATGCTCGCCCCGGGCGCGGTTCCGCCGGTGGCGACTGAATCGATTCCCCCTCCTCTTAATCGCCGCCGGAGCGCAGGGTGGATCGTTGCGTCACTAGCGGCGGTGGTGGTACTCGGTGTGGCGGCGCTGATCGTCTGGCCGCGCGGATCCTCCCCAGCGCCACCACGGGCGCAAGGGAACAACCCAGCCACCGCCGGATCATCGACGACGACGGCCGGCCCGACATCGGCCACCCCGACCCGGCGACCAGCAACCGATGTCACACCAGACCAACTGCGGTCGATCTTGTTGTCCGACAGCCAGATCGCGGCGATCGCTGGGGGAGCGGCATTGACGATGGACAGTGACACCACCGAACTGTTGGCCAATGCCTCGGTGAGCAGTCCGCCGTGTCGCGGCGCGTGGTCACCGGCCCAACAATCGGTGTATGCCGGCAGCGGCCGAACCGGAGCCGCGGTGCAGACCCTGCGCGCGCTGGGAGTGCCGGTGTGGCAAGACGGTGTGATTCAGGCCACGGTCTCGTTGGACTCCGTGATGAGCATCAGCGCGTTCATGCAAGACGAGCAACGCCGGTGGGTAGCCTGCGCGCAAGCCGGTGCGGTGACGGTGACCCTGCCAGACGGGGCAGCGCAGAGCTGGACGTTTTCCCCGCCAGTCACTACTGGCGGAATCGTCACGCTGACCGCCACCCCCGCCGAGGGCGGCGACGGTTCGTGCTCGCGGGGGATCGCCGCGCGCGGCAATGTGGTCATCGACATGCGGTTGCGCCGCCCCGGCAGAGGCGGCAATGTCGCCGCGTTGATCCGAGCTGCCGGAGATCAGGTGCCGCGCCAGTAACTGGGAAGTTGTTAGGGTGTGCCATGGTGACCAGATTGCGAGTATTTGCAGCATACGCTGCGTTGATGGTGCTCGCCGGGTGCGGTAATACCCCCGACAATCCAGTCGCCGAGAATGGTTCATCCCCGCCGCCAACGCCGGTGATCACCGCTACGCCGCCGAGCAAAACCACCCCGACTACCAACGCCCCACCTTCCGACCAGGACCAGGTCCGTGCGGCAATCAAGGCGTTTCAGGACGCGGCCAACAGCCAAAACTGGGACGCCTACCTGGCGGCGATGTGCCCAGCCATGCGTGCGACGTTCACCCCGCCGATCATGGACCAGGTCAAAAAGAACCGCGCCGCCGACGGCCTCACGACCGTCACCGTCCTCGGCGTCACCATCACCGGCGACACCGCCAAAGCCGACCTCGATTCCACCAACGAACTCATCGGCTCTATGCAAGTCAGCATGACACTGGCCCGCACCGAAGACGGGTGGAAAATCTGCATGCTGCGGTGAGCTGGCCGACAAAGTCGGCATCGGCTAATCCGGGGCTTCTGCCGCCGGATTCGGCCAAAGAAGGGCACATCACTAAGAAGGAATCGGTGTATGCGCGGAGGACGTCAAAGCAGCGACCCGAAGGAGCGCATTTGCTTCACAGCAGACATCTTGGAGGTATTCGTGAGCGGCCTCGCGGGCTAGGGTGGCGTCGTCTGGCCAGTGCAGTTCATTCCATCTGCCGGTGAGGCCGAGTTTGCGCTGTTCACCACCGCGGTTGCGAATCACCACGCTGTAGCCCGAACACTCCCACTCGTCGTCGTCACATACGGTCAGTTCGACCCGCCAATCTGCAGTGACTACTCCGGCTTCCAGCGCTTCGCGGACCAGATTCGACAAGGCCGCGGCTGGATGTTGCTGATCTCGATCGGGGACATCGAATTCCAACTCTTCGCCTTTGTCGCTAACCCAGCGGTCAAAGGCGACAATGTCGATATCGAACATGCCCAGCGACTCTGCCGCAGCGACCGCAAACGCAGGCCCAACGGGCTGCTCTTGAAACAGTGGTGAGACTTCACGCGCCTCAGCGATAAACCGGTCCTGTTCCGAGACGTGTTGATTGATCACCACGATCGCGGCGTCGAGCACGTCGGCCAGTGCCGTCGCGGGCTCGTCAAACGCACGCGGCGTGAACCGTGACGGATGGTCCTCATGTGCCGATACCCGCAGAGCGGGACAGCTACCAGCGGGATCGCCGCCGTAGAGGATGGCAGTCAGTACCAAGTCCACACCATCGAGCACACCGTCGCAGTCGTAGGCTGGGTCGGCGTCCAATACGATGTAGCTGGCCCCAACGCCCCGGCGTAGTCCCTCTATCCGCAGCCACTTGATCGGCCCGGCCGCCTGGAATACCTCGAGCAGCAGCCGGTGCAGCGCGTGTTCGACTTCAGTCGGACTTATCTCTGTCAGACAGTTCAGCGCCTCGACGAGGTTGGCTCGATCACCCAACTCCTGCCACCATCGCGCGAATCCTTCGGGCTCGCGGACAATTCGCATCGGCTGCAATATGTGACTTCGCATGCCACAACTATGCAATATAACGTTGTAAGGTGCAACGTGATGCTGTAAAGTGTCGGCGTGGACGAGTACATGGACCTTGGCGACATCGCCGACGAGTGGGGCGTCGAGCCTGGAACCGTACGTCGCTACCACCACGACGGCCGGCTGCCCGAGGCCGACGCGGTAATTGGCCTTAACGCCCGCCGGCGCAAGTACGGCTGGCTACCCGATACGATCGCGCAAGCACAGCGGCCCGGCCAAGGCGCCCGGACCGACCTTCACAAGCCAACCGAACTTTCCTGAACCGCCAAGGAACGTAGCGTGCGTGCTGAACGGCTACGGCGACTTCATATGCTCCAGCGTTACCCGTGGATGGATTCTGCGCTTGCGCCCGATCGCGATCATGGCGACCGCCGACGGGCACTCAGAGTGCTCGGTAGCTCGACAGATCGGAGTCGACCGTATGAATCTGCTGCGCTGGCTCAACAACTCCGCAGACCGGTTCTTGCCGAGGTCTTGAAGCTAGCCCCCCAAAAAAAGCGTCCGCGACCAGCCGAGCGCACCGGTGAAGGTCAACAACGGTCCAAAGCCCCACTCCTGGCGCGCGCGCAACCCCCTTTTGCCTCGTCGCCGCAAGCGTGGTTGTCACCTGCATCGCCGGTTGTACGAGCATGGTGGCTGGCACTGCGGTGAAGTCCGGCGGGCCGGTGCCCCCGGAGGCCAACGTGGCGCTGCTTGACCCGGGTAACTACCCCCGCAAGCCACGCCCACCGCTGGGCACGGCGGCCAACGAGAACGCCGGGCGTCGCCTAGAAGCCGTGCGAATGGCCAATGCTGTGGTGGGCCCGTGGGAGGTGGACCCCGCCCTCATAAGCGTGCGCGGCGAGCAAGCACCCACGACCGTGCTGCCGACACTGGGGTCGCTTTCGGTGCTGGTGTTCGGCGCCGCGCTGGCCGCAGATGCTGCGCGGCATGATTTTCTGCTCGGTTTCACCAGTGGGCGAGCCTCGGTGCCGCCGCCAGCGGGTCAGCCGGCACCACGAAACAAGCCGAAGATCTTGGACAATGCGGTGCTACGTTTCGCCAGCCCCGCCGATGCTGCCGCGGCCGCGGCCGCCATGGCGGGAGCCAGGGCACCCAAGCGGCTGGCCGCGGCAACAACGCGCGGATCCGACGGCACATCACCGCGACGCAACGCCGTGAGGGCCTGACCTCGTTGCTGCACGGTGAGCCCAGCCACCGTGGCGGCAAAGCGCAGGTGGATGGGACCCCTGACGGACGTGATGAGTGCCCCGTAGCCAACACCGGTCGCCCCCGCGGCCGCAGTGGCCCACGCCCAGTTGGTTTGGGACACAAAGTGCGCAACGAAGCCAATCGTGAACACCACAGCGATGCCGGCCAGGGCGAGCCCATTCGCCAGCACCCGCACTCACCATGGCGCCACGACAAGTCGTGCCCACAAGCCCGAGATCAACACCGCTGCCTGCTCTCGGTAGCCCGGGTGCAGATCTGGTGCAGCGCCTTGTCGAAAACGGTGTCGAGGAGTTGGGGGTTCCCGGAGCTATCCGAGGCCGCGACGACGAGTCTGGATGTGCGAGCGTAGGAGACATAGCGTGTTTCACTGGGCAGCAGGTCGTCGTCGCTGTAGGTGACCGTCACTGCATAGCGGAAGCGGTGCGGCCCGTGCAAGGGATGCGAGTCCTCAAGGACACGCACCGTAAAGCGGGCGGTGCCGAAAGGCTGGCGGGCGATGAACCGCCGACACCGTGAGACCTGGGCGAGCATGTCGGTGAACAGGGCTGGGTTGAATTCCCGGCTGATCTGGATCTGGAGGTCGGCGACCTGGTGGACCTCGGTCGGGTGACCAGGCGCATATTGTGCGAATTCAGCTGCGGGGGAGGGCGTCACGTGCCCGTTGCCGTACCGGACATCGATACATTCGGCCGGCTGGTAGCCCCAATCGACGCCGTTGGAGTGATACCGGTGATAGCCGAAGCCGGCGGCGGGAGTCCTGCGGTACGGGTCGTCGTATCGTGTCCACCCCGGCGGGAGATCGGTCTGCACTGGTAGCAGCTCAGCTAGACGTTCACCGCTGAGCGCAGCCAGCCCAGGCGCCAGCCGATGCTGGCGCGGGTGGGCTGGCCAGCGAGCACCGACGGCGTAGGCGGTTAGCGTGATCGCGATCATCATCACGAGCACGGCGAGCATGGCGGTGACCAGTTGTGCCCGGCCCGAGCGGTTGTCGGTCATAAGGTGTGCAGCCTGTGCAGCGTCTGGTCGGCGAGTCGGCGCACCATGTCGACCTGGTCGCCGGTGAGATTCGTGGCGCACTCCAGCACCACGCCACGCAGCGCATAGAACATGACGTGATAGGTCTGCGAATCCTCGGAGCTGATCGATGACCGGGTGGCGATCACCGCGGCATCGGTACCGGTCACCGATTCGACGGAGACCGTTGTCGTGACCGTGGTGGTGTGGTTGTCCGGTGGGGGACTGGTGACGCGGTAGGAGCCGCAGCGGCCGATCCAGCCCAGGTAGTCGGCGATGAGTTGCGCTCCGTTGGGCTTTCGCCAGATCACAAACCGGGCGTTGGGCTCGGGTTCGTCCGACGAGGCAAGGATGGCTTTGGCGATCTCGTCGGTGCGGAGGTCGACATGAACCATTGCCGCCGAGCGTGACACGCCGTCGTACAGCCCAACCAATGTGGGAACGTCGCCGCACCCCGCCGGCACGGACTGCGACACCGAACCGCGCGTTGTCAACGGCCCGGATCCGGTCGTGGCGGCCGGGGTCGGCTGCACAATGTCGCTCCACAGGTCGTAGTTCCAGTCGGCCGGGAACGCGTCAATAGCGGGCAACGCCGTCGCCAGCTCCCAATTCGACCGGGATAGCAGGCTGTTCACTGACGGCGGTGGAACCATCAGCAGCAGCAGCCCGCATACACCGACGGTGGCCAGCGCCACCGCAGCTAGCCCTCGCTGCGAACCCCGTCGCCGGACAGCAGTTGACCGCGGATCGGGTGACGCGGCCATCATCACGTCCCACCTGTGTTGTAGCCACGGTCAGCGGCAGCGCGGTGCAACGCTTTTCGGGCGCTGTGGTTGTTGGTAATCGCGATCCAGTTCCACAGAACAAGCGATGCGACTCCCCACCACCCGACGACGAGATTGTGCTGTTGGGCTTCGCGCAGGGCGGTTTCGCATTGGGCGAATGTGCCCGAGACGGTGTAGCTCTTCTGGTAGAAAGCCACTACGAGCCCAGTGTGTTTAGTCACTCGGACAGAGAAGAGTGGCTGGTGGTCCGACGCGGCGAGCACTGATGGAGCGGTCGGCTGCGGCGTCCACGGCGCCGCGGCGTGCGGGGGGTAGTAGCCAACCTGTGGCGGCGGCGGATACGCAGGACGCTGGGGGTAGGGGTAGGGGTGCGGGTGCTGAGGGTTCGGGTAGGGGTAGTGGTGCGGCTGCGCGTTGGTGTACGGATGTGACATGTTGCCCCCCTTAGGGTTTTCGTTTCGGACGTGGCCGGGTTGGTCAGCGCTGACTCAGCAGTGATGTCAGCAGTGCTTGCACGGCGGCGGTGGCAGCGGGGTCAAGGGGCGCGTCGGCTTCGGCCGCCTCGATGATCGCTACGGGCAGGCCCGCGGCGGCGGCGGCGTCCTGCGTGGTCAGTTCGGCGCGGTATCGGGCTGCATAGAACCGCTGACCGAGCGTGGCGCCGGGCGCCCCGGCCGCGCGCAACATCAACGCCTTGTACAGCTTGCGAACGTCAGAGAGCACCAACGCTGCCGCAGATGTGCCGTGGGCGCTGTGCGTCGCGCTGGCTGCGACACCTTCGAGCTCGCGTAGGTCGGCCAACAACGCACCAACACGGTCGGTGAAAGCGGGGTCATCTTCTGGCGGCAGCGAATCGGCCGCCGCGGTGAATCCCTTGAGCGCCATCTTGGTGGCTCCGGTTATCTCCGGTACCGGAGTGGTGGCGGTCAAGACGTGGGTGCGCTCTTCGTCGGGCTGGATATCTTGCTCATAGAGCCACATGATGTGCCCGCGCGGCCAGCCCAGTACCGCCTCGATCTTGTCGCGGGTGAAGGGGCGGGGAAAGCGCCGACCTTTCTCAATATCGGTCATGGTGGCCTGCCCGACGACTCCGCGTCTGTCCAGTTCACGCTTGGGCAGTCCAAGTTCTTCGCGTCGCGCCGCGATCTCGGCGCCCACGCGCACCATCTTGGGATCACTGGTGTCTTCGATGTGTTCGGTGGCATCGTCGACAGCCAGCGGCGGTGCATTGGTATAGCTGAAGGAGATCGCAATCCCTTCCAGGGGGTGTCCGAGATGGATCGTCAGTCCATCGGTGATCGGAATGGTGGCCTGTTGGACACCGTTGACAAAGGTGCCGTTGCTGCTCATGTCGACGGCAACCCAGCCCGTCGAGGTGTAGGTCACCCGAACGTGGGTGCGCGAAATCCGCTCGTCGGGGATGCGAACCTGGGCCGGAGCGTCGCGGCCGATCACGACCGGCCCTTGGGCCGCATGAGCGGTAAAGGCTTGGTGTGGTGTCTTAATCACCAGCGCGGGCGGGGCCAAAGAATCCATTGGCGTCGTGTGCTCTGTGGGCTGTTGCATGTCGCCTCCCCGCCTGCCTGATTGCATCGATTCAAGCTACCACAAACAAAGCATTCAATCGATGCGGTGCAGCGACTCGATGTCCGATGCATCTTCGGGACTAGTGGGTCGCCGATGCCCGATGAGCCCGTGCGGCCGCCCGATCGGACGGCATTCTCTATTTCCCTCGTGCGCCTAAAAGCACTGCTTATTACGCATTTTTGCCGTCGGTGTTGGGCTGAAAGCCGGGATTGTTATCCCGATTGGCCACCCGCGACGTGGCGTGGGCGCGGCGCGCACGCCGGGGAACCACTCGCTGCCGCATAGATTCGGAATCGTTGCATGCATCGATTGAATGTGCTTTGATGCTCGGTATCACATTCGGATTAGCGCCCAGGATGATGATCACAATGTCGGTCGACACCGAGCCCACGATGCCCAGTCACACATGGGGTGCGCGGCCCTCAACCGGACCCACCCCGGTGGATCCGTGGGGTCCACCCATCACCACGATGGGGCAGCCGAGGCCGACCAACCCGCAAACGCCGGAGGCACGGTATTCGTGGGCCCCACCACCCATGGCCTTTCAACCCGGTTTTGGTCGGGCTCCAGGCTGGCCGTATCCACCGGCCACACCAAACACTGCCCCGCATCGCGCGTCAGCACGCATCGCCGCCGCAGTAGTCGGCGCAGCGCTCGCAGTGATCGCGCTGATAGTGCTCATCACCACCGTCGGCGGATCAACCAAACCCGGCGCCGCCCTCACCCACACCACACCGACTGTCTCAGCACAGCCACCGTCCACTACGACGACCCCGCCCCCGCCCCCGCCCATCGCGCCGGCGGCCCTGGCAGGGCTGCTGCTCGACACAGACACCATCAACGCGCTGATGAACTCCGGAGAACTAGCGGTGGACCCAAAGCACACGACGACGAAGTTGTTCACCGACACCACCGACCACCCGGCATGCGGCGGAGTGTTGGTCAACGCCAGCAAACAGGTCTACGACGGCAGCGGATGGGTCGCAGCGCAAACCCAATCCCTGCGTGACAACACCACCCGACAACACGTCGTCTACGAATCGGTAATCAGCTATCCCTCAGCACGCACCGCCACCAAAATGGTTGCCCAAGAAGCCCACAGCTGGCAACGCTGCAACGGCCGATCCATAACCACCACCGCCACCAGCTACCCGGCCCAGACTTGGTTTGTCGCCACCGTCGACAACCACGACGGCATGCTCACCGCGTTGATGAACCAAGAAGGCGCTCGAGGCTGGGCCTGCCAGCACGCATTGACCGCACGCAACAACATCGTCATCGACATTGAGGTATGCGGTGCCGACATCACCCATCAAGCCACCGCAATCGCCAAGAAAGTCGCCCAAAATGTCCACTGACTCACAATCCCTCGGGAATGACCAACATCTTGAGCGCAAGCCGACCGAGCCACGCGCCGGAGAAGGTTGCCGCCCGGTGCTGCAACCGCAAACCGATGTGATCGTGATGGCTGTCCTATCTCTGCCTGTCGTGCCGATCACGCCCCTATTTCAAGGATGGTGCTCGCTATGATCGCGGCGAACCCCGTAAAACTCGGTGTCGGCCTTTGCGTGTATGACGACGAAGACAAGTGGTTCAGCGGCTACAGTTCCAATCGAAAAGCGGCTGCGATCTGTGCGAACTGCCCGATCATCGTCAGCTGCGCCGAGAGGGCTCTTCGGCTGCAAGTCACCGACGGTGTCTGGGTAACGGTGGTCATGCCCGGTTCACGTCACACCGATGCTCTGGAACAGGCCCGTGCACGCCTGCGTCGAGTTATCGAGCACTACCGACACCAACCCGCCCAGCAACGCATCCGCTCGCTGCTCATTGGAAAGG
Organism: Mycobacterium ulcerans subsp. shinshuense; assembly: GCF_002355775.1. Taxonomy (NCBI): domain Bacteria; kingdom Bacillati; phylum Actinomycetota; class Actinomycetes; order Mycobacteriales; family Mycobacteriaceae; genus Mycobacterium; species Mycobacterium ulcerans. The sequence continues at coordinate 27,012 of NZ_AP017625.1, forward strand.
CCGTGCACTTCGCGGCCACCCAGCGTCAACCCGGCCCCGGCCAACGAGTCGACCGCCACCGCGTGCATTCACCGGAACTCGCGGAGCGAGCCAGTGCCTAACATCTCTGCGGCCACCCGGATTCTAGGCGACGTGCCCAAGCCTACCCAACCACGCGCCGCCAAGGGCGGCCGCTCGATGCTGCAAGCGCAAATCTATCTGATCGTGATAGTTGTCCTCTCTGTACCTGCCATGGCGATCACGCAACTGTGGGCCATTGCCGCAACGCAAATCGGGGCCGGCTGTCACAGCAACGATGGCGACAATATCGTTTTCGGCATCGACTCCTGCACCGTCGAGGGCCAGCACTTTGCGATGCTGCAACCAGCGATCGCTCTGGTTTCGGCCGCGGCAGGTGCTCTAGTCACGCTATTGATCGTGGTCCTAAACAACAGAATTCGGATGGGGTGGGTGTGGCTGGGCCTCCCGCTAGCAGCGGGCGTGTATCTGGCAGGGCCATACATTGCAACTTGCTTGCACGGAATCTGCCAGCGGGACAACTGAACCGGCCCCGGTCACGCCTGCCCCCAGACAGGGCATCGGCCATCGAAGCCGTCCCGCGGGCGTCGTTGCAGGACCTCCGTGCGGCGCCCGCGACGACGCTACGCTCAGTGAGGCTCTGTCGATTCAGTGGTGTCAGAATGGAATGCATGGGCCTGTCGGTGCCGATTCCGCAGGAGTCAGGGATCAGCGAGTGTGCACGACTGTCGTCTGCGCCGATATGCAACGACCTCAATCATGGGCTGACCATGCTGGTGTTCGGTGTTCCTGCATTGGCGGTGTGGATCATGATGGCGGCGTGGGCCATGGTCGATATCACGAAGGTCCGGCGCGATCACCGAACGCGGTGGCTGCTGCTGCTGGTGTCGTGTCTACCTGTGGTCGGAGCCTGCGCGTGGTTTATCTACCGCACAACACAGAAGCTCCGCTCATCGCAGGGGGATCTCGCCAAGTCCGACAATTCTGAGTAACCCTCAACTGCAGCTGGCGCAGATTCCGCGTGAAATCAGACGGGCAACCGCGAAACTGACTGCGCTGGTTTAGCGCCGCCCGGTGGTCACCATCCAGCCTTCAGTGCGTGCGCCAAGGGTAGGCAAGCCTACGCGGGGGATGGTCTTGGCATAAATGCGAAGCCAGGCACTCAACGCCGCATCGAATCGCCAACGTCAACGAACGCAGCAACAACAGCGCATACTTCCAAACCAAACCTGCCGCCGTGATCGCCGAACCCGACGCACCCACGCCCCAAACGGAAACGCCACCCATCTCATCCGGCTGCTCGTGGCAGACGTCGAGCATCCCAATTCGCCTGCTTCCTAGGTTAGAATGATGCCGCCCCCGATGGCTGCGCGTCGTGCTTAATGGAGTAGTGCCACCTTGGTTTTGGGTTGCGCTGTTTGTTGGTAGTGCCGGCGTCGGCCGGGGGCGGGCCGGTGTGGCGGAGGGCGGTAGTCGTTCGCCAGGGCAACGATCGTCGTGCGCTGCGCTGGCCAAACCCCAGTGCCCGGGGTTTGGCTCAGCCTGGACGTGCCGCCGTAGCGGCTGGCTGTTCCGAAGTGGTGCCGACTCCATGCACTGGGGCCCCGCAGCGGCGCTGATGAGATGCCGTTTGGCCGACCGTGAGAACGAGGCACTGATGGTCGTTATTGGTGTTGATACCCACAAAGCGACTCACACGTTGGTCGGAGTCGATGCCGGCGGTCGCAAACTTAGCGAGCTGTCGATCCAAGCCGCCACCGCCGGTCACCTCAAAGCGCTCGATTGGGCCCGTCGCATCGGTGGTCACGATGTGGTGTGGGGTATCGAAGATTGCCGCAACTTGTCGTGGCGACTAGAACGAGATTTGCTCGATTCCGGTCAACAAGTCGTCCGGGTGCCGCCGCACCTGATGGCCCGGGTTCGGTCCTCGGGTCGGGCCCGCGGCAAATCAGACCCTATCGACGCTCTCGCAGTGGCACGAGCGGTACTGCGCGAACCCGACTTGCCGGTGGCCTGTCACGACGAGATCTCGCGGCAATTCAAGTTGTTGGTGGATCGTCGCGATGACCTTGTGGCGCATCGCACCGCAGTGACGAATCGGTTGCTGTGGCGCGTGCATGAACTCGACCCATCTCATGCTCCTCCGCCCGCTTCCTTGAGCAATTTCAAAAACCAAGAGGCGTTGGGTAGCTGCCTGATCACTCAAGTCGGATTAGTGGCCGAACTGGCTCGCGACGAGCTGGGCGACATCACCGCTGTGACCAAGGACATCAAGACCCTCGATGCTCGCATTGGCGCGGCGGTACGCGTAGCGGCACCGTCACTGCTCGGCATTTACGGGTGCGGAGAGCTGACCGCCGCCAAGCTGATCGGCGAGACCGCCGGCGTTTCACGATTCCGCAACGAAGCCGCCTTCGCCCGCCATGCCGGGGTGACCCCCATTCCACATTGGTCGGGAACAAATCCGGTGCGTTTGCGGGCAGTCAAGGTAGGTAATCGGCAACTCAATAACGCGTTGTATCGGATCGCCATAACTCAGATCCGTTTCAACAGCGGCGAGCCAGACGCGACCTACTACCGCAAGCGTCGCGAATTCGGCGATACCCACGCTCAGGCGCTGCGCCGTATGGAGCGCCGCATCGCCCGCATCGTCTTCGGTCACATGCGCACCGCTCAAGCCAACTGGGCCAAACAGTTACCCAAGGAGCATAATCATGTGGAAGTCTTTGGCGCATAGTCGATTACGTGGTGCAGATGTGGCCGACTGCGCTCTTCGGTTTTCACAACGACGTTAGCCAGCGGGGTCTCGGCGTCAGCAATGCTTGTTCGCTGAAAGTCGCTGAAATCGGCACAATCCATTTTGCGAACCGATCAAGAAGCGAGGGCAACGATCAGACAAGGACAAAGCGATGTTCCCGCATCGGCGGTGTTGGCACAGATTCCGCGTGAAATCAACCGGGCGACAGCGGAGTTGGCTGCGCTGGTTTGGCGCCGTCGGGTGGTCTAACACCGAACTTCCACCAAACAGGAATATGCGATACGCCAGCGATGCGCGCTGCGCAGATCCGATGCTGGCCGTTCGACAACCACGTACCGTCGTGAGTGCGGAAAATCCGGATTGGGTCTAGCGAATCAAGCAGACTCAGTGCCAGGTTGCGGTCGGAGTTGTTGAGCGCAGAGATTACCGGACTGTTCTTCGCGAGTAACCCGATTTCGTCCGGGGCCGTGGATGCCGGCGTACAGGTCAGCACAGACTCAACAGCCGGTAGGGCCACCAGCCAGCTACCTTGGTGGGCGCTACAGTCGCGCGCTCGGCGCTGGAAATCCGGGTTGGCGTATAGCTCACGGTAGGTGTCTTGCCCTGGTGTCCACCCGAACTCTCGAAAGTGCCGGCGAACGTTTTCTAGGGCGAATGGGCAGGTGTGGTTTCTGCGCATTGCATGTGGGAAGGGGGCGTCGGCAACTGGGATCCAATAGAAAGGCATATCCGGGCCACTCCTCAGCGGTGTCGAGCCGCGGTATTGGTCATGCTGGGATTCTTCCTGTCGGGTTCTGGCTGCGTCATTGTCTGCACGATGAACCTTTTCGAGTAGTTCCGCGTTTCGCCGTGGCTCGCAGGAGTCGACCCATGCGACGGCGCGGCCACCGGAGTTGCCGGGATAGCTGCGAGAGACCAGCAGTGCTCGTCCGTCATCGCAAGTGTTACCCGTGTTACCCGTTCGCAGCGGTGAAGCGGAAGGGCGATTTCCTGTCGCGGGGTTCGTGTTCCCTCAAATCGATCCAGGCAGTCGGGCTGTACAGGGCTCCGGCGTTGTTGATTAGCAGGCTTGTGAGCTGGGGAATTGTGGATTGAGGAGGTCTAGGCGGCGGTTGGCGGTCAAAGCGGTGATCCGGCAGGCTTCGGCGATGTTGTCGGCGCCGTTGAGGCGGTGCAGATTGATCGCGGTGTTGCGTAGCGTTGCTAGGACCTGTGCGTCGTTTCCGGTATGTGCCCTTTGACGGTCTTCGTCGAAGGTGACGTCGCGTATCCAGTGCAGGCTGTTCTCGATTCCCCAGTGTTGACGCATCCAGGTCATGATCGCGGTAGGGCGGGCGTGCTCGAACGGCAGGCTGCAGATGGCATAGACCACCTCCACGCTGCGCTGGTCGGTGGCGGTGATCAAGCGTTCACGAGTGATCCGGATGATTTGTTTTGCGTAGGGGAAGCCGATTCCTCGTGCAGCGGTGATGATTTGCAGGGTGCGGGTCTCGACACGGCCGTGGCCGCGGGAGTCGTCGGTAGCGGCTGCGGGCACCTCGGCCCAGGGCAGCGCGGTGATACGCGCAAGTATTTTGGCTTGGTTGGACTTGACGATCATCAGGTAGTGCGACTTCAAGGTGGCGCAGATCAACTTCGCGGTGACGACCTGGGTATGCATCGCATCCACGGTGACCAGCCACCGCAAGCTACCCGGCAGCAGCGTGAGCAGGGCACGTACGCAGGGAATTTCATTGCTTTTCTCGGCGACAGCGAGTTGACCGAGCACCAATCGGGCACGGTGGGCGAACACCGACACGAGATGCGTGGCTGTCGCTTTGGCGCGTAAAGCACCACGCAGCATCTTGCCGTCCAACGCGATCGGCACCAATCCACTGGGGTCGCTGCTGGCCACGTGTGCAGTGAAGTAACTGCCCATCCTGGCGTTGAGGTCGGCGGGGTCTAGCCGAGACAAAACAGCGCGGAAGGTCTTCTCACTGGGCCGCCGGAACCGGACCCCTAATTGGGCCAACACATCATCGGGAGCGGTGGCCGCCCATGTGGCAAAACCAGCATAGCCGCGCATCCCCGCGGCAGTGGCCAGAACCGCGATCGCCAACAAAGCCATCAGCGAATACCTCCGACCGCGTGGGTCCCTCGGGTCTGGCACCGAGGCCAACACATCGAAAAACTCCGATCCGATGAGCTCGCTGCGCTCACCAGGACTCCAGCGGTCGAACACCTCTGGAACCGACGACACAGGCAATACTGAAACGGTAGGCACGGGCAACTCCAGACCAACGACGAACAGTAACCAACTCGATCGTTCTCCAGATAGCCCGTGCCTACACTCCGGCCCCAATAGCGCGGCACCAAAGATCATCAACCCAGCTCACAAGCCTGCTAATCAACAACGCCGGAGCCCTGTCGGGCTGTAGTAGCGGGCGCCCGGAAGCCGGTTACCGTCGGCATCGACCTTGAATACGGCCAGAACGCCGGCATCGATGCTGTACCTATATGGCTCCGTGAGTGGCGTTGTCCAGGTCTTTCCGTTTGCCATAGTGATTGTAAAGTGTGGCTGCGTTGGAGTTTTGGTCTCGTTGTCATCGAGCAATCCCATGGGCCATGCCCCCTATTCTTCTCCTACGATCGCTTGACAGATTTCATTGCACCGCCCGGTGTCCAGGCGACCAGGCAGGCATTCACGCCGTAACTATACAACGATACGTTGTATAGTTACGGCGTTGCAGAGTTTGCCGCTAGCGCTTAACGTACCTCCCAGCCGACCGACAGCCGATGATGATTCGAACGCGCTCTGAGGATCTCATTCCCTTGCGGCGTCGCAGGCCTCTTGAGCCGCTGCTTTGAAGTCATAGACCTGATCGACCCCCGGGCCTTCGGCGAACCATTCGCCGGTGTCGAGCTGCCCGACGAGATACTTACCGGATCGGTACAGGCCAGGGTTTTCACGCGTCCACACCATCGGTTGCCCAGCTTCCCTCAGCCACGACGTGAGCCTCCGCACCGCGTTGCCATAGTCATGCGCGATCACCTCGACCGCGGTGGCTGCCCCGCCCGCAATAACATACTTGGTCAGCATCGCCTCGCCTGTGGCGCAGTCCGTTTCGACCAGCATCAGTTGGTTGCCGACTCGGACGGCGTCGGGCTCCTCCTGGGCGCCGGAACACCATGGCTCCCCGAGGCCACTGGCCCGAATGGCGCGGTGCACGATCTCGGCGGCGGTGCTCATTCCGACTCGCGTAACCAGCGGTAGAGGGGCGGCGGGCCACCGCCCTGGGTTTCTGCGATCACCAGCCACAGCACCCATGGCGGCGCCACCGCAACTCGTGCCCACATACTTGCTCCGTTACGTCTCGGATTATTCACCTACGTTTACCTAACCCGCTGGGCGGCCAATTGTCCCTCTAGCATGATGGTGTGGAAAGTGGTGGTAGTAGCAGTAGTCGAAGGATGCCCCTCGCGTATGCCGCAGCCGCTGAGGGAGTGCGGGAATGGGTCATTGACGACGTACCGGGCTTGCTGGGTACGGCGTTGAGGAGACTGTTCGTAGCGACGAAACGTGCCCCAGAGCCCTTCCGACGGGTGCTGTGGGGGCAACGCACCATTGCGGGCGGTCACGATCACGACGACAGCACCAGGGGGACTTCGGCATAGAGCTGAATGTATCGACCGTGACTACAACCGTGAGGGTACTGCGGGTGAGTTGTGGGCGATGCTCGGGAAACCCCGACGCCAAGAATATTTCGGGTGCGCCGAGTTGCCGACCGTTCAGGCAGACTAGCCTGGGCCGGTGTAGCTTATTTGGCCGATGGAAGTGTGGAAGATTTCCCTGCTGACCTTTCTTGCGGCGGCCATGGGAACGATCGTTATCACTGGCGTCCGGCGGTGGCGGGTCAACCGCAAGACCCCCGACCTCAGTGGGGCCGCCGCCGCCCGCTACGGGTCGATAATGGGCGGCAATTGGACACCGCCCATCGAAGACAACCGCCATATCATGGTTGAGCGTGTCGATGCCCCGCCAGCCCCTGACCCACTATCTCAGCCGCCTGGCAGGGTGAAGCACCGTTGAGTGCCCCGGCGAGCGACATACCCTGGCCGTCGGCATCCAGCAAAACCACCTGATGGTAGGTGCTTATGCTTTCCTCTCCACGGCCGGAGGCCCCTTCGCTGAGCTCCCGCAGGGCTGCCCTGGCCGCCGGGCGCCCTTCGAGGTGAGTCCGTCATCTCCAACATCCGGACGAAATGCCGCTGACCTGGGCCGTGCTAAGCGCGGCGCTCGTGACCTAGTGACCTAAGCTGGACGCTGGGCGATGCAGCGCACCAACGAATGATAGATGTGGATGGCACCACCCGGCCAGCCGGTGGTTATCCAACCGCGACGTTATGCAGACCCGCGCGGCCCACTGCCGCCACATTCGAACGCGTAGAACGAAGACGACGGTCCCGGAATTCCCCAGCTAGCAACATTAGGGTCATGTGTTGGGTGCGAACCAGTACGCTCGCATCCTCGCCAGGAACTCACTGGTGATCGGATAGCCGGAGCTGTCACCGAGAACACTATCTACGCCGCACCTGGGGCACAGGGCCGTGTGAGCCAGTTCAGCTAGCAACGCCGTCGCGTCTGGTGGCGGGCCAATCCAAGTCGAGATCTCTTCGGGTGCAAAGGTATTACAGCAGTAAAAACAACCGCAGACGCCGCTTCGACAAACCTCGTCGCGGTTGCGATTGCAGTGCTCATGCGCATCCAGAACCTCACTATCGGATGCCCTTGGATCACTTTCGCCGCGCTGGCCGGATGGCACATCCGATAGTAGCCAGTCGCCGCGCCGGAATAGCGAGGCGCCATCGCAGCAGCAGATGCCGACTCTGCGAAGTGACGTCGGAGGCGTATGGCCGATCCAGTTGGGATCCGGTGGCGGCGGGTGCTGGCCGGGGCTTGCGTGAAGGTCGAATACGCGTTGTGGTGGCGGATCGGCTATCACCCGGCTGTAGTCGAGGGCTTGCGCCGAAGAAATTACCGGTCACTGGATGCGGTAGCCGATCTCGGCGGCTGCGGCCTGTCCGATCGACCATACGAGCGGGTGGGTGAGGGGGCGGGTGAATGATGGCATCGTGGGTATGGAATCCGCGGCGGCATTCCACAGTACGATGTTAGGGCGCCCGGTCATGGTCGACGGGACGTAGAGGCCGTCGAGTTCAGGCCAGGTCGTGTAGATAGCGCGAGCCCACCGTCGACATATGGATCGGGGTGCGGCCAACAATGCAGCCGAAGCGGTGTTGCGGAGCAGCCATGTTCCTGACAAGTCGAGCAGACGCAGTCTCCGTTGGGGTTGCCAGGCGGTTAGAGTCGGAGCGTTGGCGCGGGTGTCGATCACGCGTGTTGTTTGGTAGACCTCAGCGAGGCTGGTTGCGACATCGGCGGCGGCGTACAGGACCCCGTCAGCGTGCGAGCTGGGCCGAGGGCCCGGGTGTGGATCCCAGCGCATCGAAGGCAGCGGACCGAAGGTGCGCAGCGTGTTCCACGGCAGTATGTGCTCGCCTTCGGTGCGATGGACCCTCCACAGCGTGCCGTTGTAGTCGATGTTGTCATCAGGTTCCCGGATGAGCTGTTCTGGGGGCGTTCGTGGCGCCTTCGGTTTGGGCCGTGGGCTCACCAGCGCGCGAGATCTGCTATGAATCCGGCGACCAGCGCGGGGTCGCCACCGGCGGCCAGATGCTCGATCGGAGTGCGGTCGTCGAAGTCGGGTTGCGGGGTGTGCATGAACACATCCAAAACAGCGGGGGTGGTGCCCCGCGCTATCGCGGGGACGATCACGTCCAAGCCGGGAAGCAGTTCGTTGCCGAGGAACTGCCACCTTGGGATGCGTCGGTTTCCTTGGAGATCGAAGGCCCATAGTGCTTTTGCGGTGATGCGCCGCGACACGCGGGAGCGGTCTACGCCGAGCATCGTGGCGGCTTCTTTTATGCTGACCGATCCTGAGAGCGCACCGGTGAGCTGCTGCAACGCGATGCGGGCGCGGGCCGGGCGTTCGTTGCTCGCCGACCATGCGTCGATCACCGCTGCTGTACCGGGTCCGGCGTTCGCGCGGAGGAAGTCCACTTCTGTCGTCGACAGAGTGGCTGCCCCGGGGATGGCCGCAAATCCGGAGTCGAGTTCGTCGAGGACCTCTTCGACCGTCAGGTCAATCTGGTGTCTAGCGAGTAGCGCACCCAGTGCAGGAGCAGTCGATCCACCCATAACGCACAGTGTAGCACGGCCATGCGGTCATGTGCTGTAGGCTGTGATCGGATGCGACACGTGTCCAGTTCACGCCACCATTCTTGGAGAACTGATTGCGGACAAGCGAACCGGACTGCGCGCCAGATCATTTGCGCCGCCCGGCGAAATGCACCGACCTGCCCGGCTGGACCGGGGAGTCGGCGCAGGGCTAGCGGCGGTGATCGGACCTCCGAGGATGGGGTACCCCGTGGGAGGCGAAACCTAGACTCTTGGTATGTCCGGTGTGGGTGAGCTTGTCCGCAGTACCAGTGGCGCGTGGATGGTGCGGCCCCCGCAAGTTTGTGAACGTGGTCATCGGCTCGTACCGGGCCGAGTTCTCGTCGGCTCAGTGGCCTGCTCGCGCGGGCGCCACATTAGTTGGCGTTGCGAATGCGGCGCTATGGCCTATGGTCCCGATTTGGGGGATGAATGCACTCTGTTGCACGGCCCTGCGCATGTCCGTGGGAATCAGATGTAGCGGTGCTGGTGTCCCGCATGACGGGGCTTTGGGGAGTTACAGTTGGCTTTCGGCAGCCGGTCTAGCCCGAAGTTAGCGGCTGTGAGGTAGGCGAAATTAGTGGTTGAGCTTTAGTTTTGGGTCGTTTTCGGCCCAAATATGTAGCCATTAGGAATGGTGTGTCACTAGTATCTGTAGTTGGGTTATGTTGATACTATTCAGGTATAGCCAAGCCGATGGCGATGCACGTAGCCTGTACGCCGAGTGCGCATGTGGATAAGGCGGGCAACGCGCGCCGCTACGAGGCGGTGCTGGTGCGGCGAAGCTATCGCGACGGCAAAAATTCGACACCAGACCCTGGCGAATCTGTCCAAGCTGCCTGCCCACGTTATCGACGTGGTCGAGGCCAGCCTCAAGGGCCAGGCGCTGGTAGCGCCCGAGTCGGTCTGTGAGATCACACGTTCACTGCCCCATGGGCATGTGGCCGCGGTGGGGGCCATGGCACGCACGCTGGGGCTGCCCGCACTGTTGGGGCCGCGGTGTCGGTCCCGCGATCTGGTGTTGGGGTTGATCATCTCGCGGGTGCTCCGACCTGCCTCCAAGCTGGCCACGCTGGCCTGGTGGGCCGACACCACACTCGGCGAAGATTTGAACGTGACCAACGCATCGACCGGCGAGATCTATGAGGCGATGGACTGGCTGCTCGCCCGTCAAGACGCGATCGAAAAACAGTTGGCTGCCAAACACCTGGCCGCCTCGGTCAATCCGTCGCGGATGGCGCTGTTTGACTTGTCCTCATCGTGGATGACCGGCCAATGCTGCGATCTGGCTGCACGCGGGTATTCCCGTGACGGTAAGAAGGGCCTACCCCAAATCGAGTACGGGCTGCTCACCGACCCCGCTGGGCGCCCAGTGGCGATACGGGTGTTCGCCGGTAACACCGCTGACCCGGCCGCGTTCACCGACATCGTCGAGGTAGTGCGTGAGCGCTTCGGGCTGGACCGGCTGGTTCTTGTCGGTGATCGCGGCATGATCACCTCCGCGCGTATCGCCGCGCTGCGCGAACTCAACAACGACCCCGACACCGCAACCGGTTTCGGCTGGATCACCGCGCTGCGTGCACCGGCGATCGCCAAGCTCGCCGGTGATGACGGGCCGCTGCAACTGAGCCTGTTCGATACCCAAGACCTGGCCACCATCACCCACCCCGACTATCCCAGCGAACGACTCATCGCGTGTCGTAACCCACTGTTGGCGACCCAACGCGCCCGCAAACGTGCCGAATTGCTGACCGCCACCGAGGCTGCGCTGGCGCCGATCATCGCCGCAGTAGCTTGTGGCCGGCTGGCCGGCGCCGGGCGGATCGGGGTGAAAGTTGGCAAAGTACTGGCAAAGTTCAAGATGGCCAAACACTTCCATCTCGACATCACCGACACCACACTGACCGTGACGCGTGACCAAACCAAGATCGATGCCGAAGCCGCCCTTGATGGGATCTACGTGCTGCGCACCAGCGTCACCGCCAACGAGCTTGACCCCGCCGCAGTCGTGGTCAGCTATAAAAACCTCGCCAACGTCGAACGCGACTTCCGCAGCATCAAAACCGACGACCTGGACCTACGCCCCATTCATCACCGACTCGACGACCGGGTCAAAGCCCACATCCTGATCGCCATGCTCGCCTGCTACCTGGTGTGGCACCTACGCAAAGCCTGGGCACCCATGACCTATACCGACGAAAACCCACCAGCCCGGGAAAACCCTGTCGCACCCGCCCAACGCTCAGCTGCCGCCAAAACCAAAGCCGCACGCCACCAAGACGCCAACGGAGCCACGCTACGCAGCTTCAGCGGCCTGCTCGAGCACCTGGCAACCCTGACCCGCAACGACGTCAACTTCACCCACACCACCAACCCGATCCCGATGCTCGCCACCCCACCCCCGACCAACAACACGCCTTTGACCTCATCGAAACCACCATCCCCCTCACCAGCGCCGCGTAGCCACCAACGCCAACCCGCCAAACCCCAAAACCCGCAGGTCAATTCATAAATCCACCCGACCAGGCGGGACTGTCGCGGTAAGGGTGTAAGCGGCCTGATCGGCCCCGGTGTGTCGGGGCCGGAAAGGTCGCATGATGACCAAGACTGTCGTGGCTGTGCAGCCATCACAAAACCACGAAGATGAGGCCGGCGCCGTGGCGGCTATTGACGTTCCCAGTAGTCGCAATGTTGATGAGTTAGAAGTCGCCCGCGAGTTGGTGCGCCAGGCCCGCGAGGCCGGCGTTGGGTTAACCGGGCCTGGCGGATTGCTCAAGGCGATGACCAAAACGGTCATTGAGACCGCTTTGGATGAGGAACTGTCCGAGCACCTTGGATATGACCGCCACGATCGGGCTGGGTATGGCAGTGGCAACTCGCGCAACGGAACCTGCTCGAAAACGGTGCTCACTGATGCGTGCGGTTCCATTGAGATCGATGTCCCACGGGATCGGGCAGGCACATTCGAGCCGAAGATCGTCGAAAAACGCCAGCGTAGGTTGACCGACGTCGTTGAGGTGGTGTTGTCGCTGTATGCCCGCGGGTTGACCACCGGGGAGATCAGCGCCCATTTCGCCCACATCTACGACGCGGCGGTGTCCAAGGACACCGTTAGCCGGATCACCGACCGCGTTCTCGAGGAGATGACCGCCTGGCATACCCGCCCGCTAGAGCGCGTATACGCCGCGGTGTTCATCGACGCCCTGCACGTCAAGATCCGCGACGGCCAAGTCGGCCCCCGGCCGGTCTACGCCGCGGTCGGGGTCGATCTGGCCGGACACCGTGACGTGCTGGGCATGTGGGCCGGTGAAGGTGACGGCGAATCGGCCAAGTACTGGCTGGCAGTGCTGACGGAGTTGAAAAACCGCGGCGTGGCCGACATCTTCTTCCTGGTCTGTGACGGCCTCAAAGGACTGCCGGACTCGGTGAGCGCGGTCTTCCCCGACACCGTGGTGCAAACCTGCATCATCCACTTGATCCGCGGCACGTTCCGCTACGCCGGCCGCCAGCACCACACCGCGATCGCCCGGGCGCTCAAGCCGATCTACACCGCGGTCAACGCTGCTGCGGCCGCCGAAGCCTCAGATGCCTTCGACACCGAATGGGGACACCGCTACCCAGCGGCAATTCGATTGTGGCGCAACGCCTGGAATGAGTTCATCCCATTCCTGGACTACGACACCGAGATAAGGAAGGTGATTTGTTCGACCAATGCCATTGAATCGCTCAACGCCCGCTACCGCCGTGCGATCAGGGCGCGTGGTCATTTCCCCACCGAGCAGTCCGCCCTGAAATGCCTATACTTGGTCACCCGGTCGCTAGATCCAACCGGAACCGGACAGAAGCGATGGACGATGCGCTGGAAACCAGCATTGAACGCCTTCGCGATCACCTTCGCCGACCGCATGCCAGGAAGCGAAACCACCTAACCGAAAACGCCGCTTACACCGTTAATCAGACAGACCCGACCAGGCCCGCTAACTTCGGGTTAGGGGTGGTGGTGAAGCGGATCGATGGATCGCATCGGCTTGAGGGCACGTGGTCTGGTGCTGGATCGGCGAACGCGTTCTTATCGCACTTGGACCTGACGAGAAGATTGACGTGAGGTGCGTTTGGAAGGTGAGCGGTCAGGACGCTCGGTCGAGGGTGACGTGGTAGCCCATGGCTTCGAGTTGGCGAACAGCGTTGTGTCGCGCTTTCTGGGGGTTGAGCCGGGTGAAGTAGTCCCCTCCGGGATCGTGGTAGCCGGTGTTGGTGGTGGCGATGTTCCAGATCGCGACTAGCAGTGCGCGTTGCACGGCGACGTTGGCCCGCAGAGGGCCGCGGCGGGCAGCGACCCGGCGATACTTGGCCGCCAGGTAGGTGTCGCGGGTGTGCGAGATCGGCATCGCCGCGGTACCCAGTGCTCCTTGGAGGTAGGGGTTGCCCGGCCGTGTGCGTCGCGATTTCACCTTGCCGGCTGATTCGTTGTTGCCCGGGGTCGTGCCCGCCCACGACGCAAGATGTTGTGCGGTAGGAAATTTGGTCATGTCGGCTCCGGTCTCGGCGACCACGACGTCGGCAGTGAATCCACCGATGCCGGGGATGGTGCAGATCAGATCCCGGAAGCCGCGAAAGGGTTGCATCATCACCTCGATCCGCTCGGTGAGTGCCTCGATGGCCGCGGTGTGCTGGTCGATCAAGTTCAGGTGCATGCGGGCCAAAAACGCGTGATGAGCGGTGAACCGACCGTAGAGGGCTTCGGTCAGCTGCGGGATTTTTCTGCGCAACTGCTTCTCGGCCAGATCGGCCATCACCGCCGTGTCGGTCTCACCGGCGAGCAACGCTTCCAGCATCGCCCGTGACGACTTGCCGTTGAGATCGGCGGCGACCGAGGACAGTTTGATCCCGGCGTCTTCGAGGAGTTTCTCCAGGCGCTGGATCTCGCGGGTGCGTTCCCGCGTCACGGCGGTGCGGGTACGGGTGAGATCTCGCAGTTGCCGGATCGGCTCCGGGGGAACGAACGACTGGGCTTCCCCCGAAATCGTGGAGGGTTTTCCTTAGGCCGAAGTTAGCGGGCCTGGTCGGGTGGATTTATGAATTGACCTGCGGGTTTTGGGGTTTGGTGGGTTGGCGTTGGTGGCTACGCGGCGCTGGTGAGGGGGATGGTGGTTTCGATGAGGTCAAAGGCGCGTTGTTGGTCGGGGGTGGGGTGGCGAGCATCGGGATCGGGTTGGTGGTGTGGGTGAAGTTGACGTCGTTGCGGGTCAGGGTTGCCAGGTGCTCGAGCAGGCCGCTGAAGCTGCGTAGCGTGGCTCCGTTGGCGTCTTGGTGGCGTGCGGCTTTGGTTTTGGCGGCAGCTGAGCGTTGGGCGGGTGCGACAGGGTTTTCCCGGGCTGGTGGGTTTTCGTCGGTATAGGTCATGGGTGCCCAGGCTTTGCGTAGGTGCCACACCAGGTAGCAGGCGAGCATGGCGATCAGGATGTGGGCTTTGACCCGGTCGTCGAGTCGGTGATGAATGGGGCGTAGGTCCAGGTCGTCGGTTTTGATGCTGCGGAAGTCGCGTTCGACGTTGGCGAGGTTTTTATAGCTGACCACGACTGCGGCGGGGTCAAGCTCGTTGGCGGTGACGCTGGTGCGCAGCACGTAGATCCCATCAAGGGCGGCTTCGGCATCGATCTTGGTTTGGTCACGCGTCACGGTCAGTGTGGTGTCGGTGATGTCGAGATGGAAGTGTTTGGCCATCTTGAACTTTGCCAGTACTTTGCCAACTTTCACCCCGATCCGCCCGGCGCCGGCCAGCCGGCCACAAGCTACTGCGGCGATGATCGGCGCCAGCGCAGCCTCGGTGGCGGTCAGCAATTCGGCACGTTTGCGGGCGCGTTGGGTCGCCAACAGTGGGTTACGACACGCGATGAGTCGTTCGCTGGGATAGTCGGGGTGGGTGATGGTGGCCAGGTCTTGGGTATCGAACAGGCTCAGTTGCAGCGGCCCGTCATCACCGGCGAGCTTGGCGATCGCCGGTGCACGCAGCGCGGTGATCCAGCCGAAACCGGTTGCGGTGTCGGGGTCGTTGTTGAGTTCGCGCAGCGCGGCGATACGCGCGGAGGTGATCATGCCGCGATCACCGACAAGAACCAGCCGGTCCAGCCCGAAGCGCTCACGCACCACCTCGACGATGTCGGTGAACGCGGCCGGGTCAGCGGTGTTACCGGCGAACACCCGTATCGCCACTGGGCGCCCAGCGGGGTCGGTGAGCAGCCCGTACTCGATTTGGGGTAGGCCCCAGGGCTCCGGCGTTGTTGATTAGCAGGCTTGTGAGCTGGGGAATTGTGGATTGAGGAGGTCTAGGCGGCGGTTGGCGGTCAAAGCGGTGATCCGGCAGGCTTCGGCGATGTTGTCGGCGCCGTTGAGGCGGTGCAGATTGATCGCGGTGTTGCGTAGCGTTGCTAGGACCTGTGCGCCGTTTCCGGTATGTGCCCTTTGACGGTCTTCGTCGAAGGTGACGTCGCGTATCCAGTGCAGGCTGTTCTCGATTCCCCAGTGTTGACGCATCCAGGTCATGATCGCGGTAGGGCGGGCGTGCTCGAACGGCAGGCTGCAGATGGCATAGACCACCTCCACGCTGCGCTGGTCGGTGGCGGTGATCAAGCGTTCACGAGTGATCCGGATGATTTGTTTTGCGTAGGGGAAGCCGATTCCTCGTGCAGCGGTGATGATTTGCAGGGTGCGGGTCTCGACACGGCCGTGGCCGCGGGAGTCGTCGGTAGCGGCTGCGGGCACCTCGGCCCAGGGCAGCGCGGTGATACGCGCAAGTATTTTGGCTTGGTTGGACTTGACGATCATCAGGTAGTGCGACTTCAAGGTGGCGCAGATCAACTTCGCGGTGACGACCTGGGTATGCATCGCATCCACGGTGACCAGCCACCGCAAGCTACCCGGCAGCAGCGTGAGCAGGGCACGTACGCAGGGAATTTCATTGCTTTTCTCGGCGACAGCGAGTTGACCGAGCACCAATCGGGCACGGTGGGCGAACACCGACACGAGATGCTTGGCTGTCGCTTTGGCGCGTAAAGCACCACGCCGCATCTTGCCGTCCAACGCGATCGGCACCAATCCACTGGGGTCGCTGCTGGCCACGTGTGCAGTGAAGTAACTGCCCATCCTGGCGTTGAGGTCGGCGGGGTCTAGCCGAGACAAAACAGCACGGAAGGTCTTCTCACTGGGCCGCCGGAACCGGACCCCTAATTGGGCCAACACATCATCGGGAGCGGTGGCCGCCCATGTGGCAAAACCAGCATAGCCGCGCATCCCCGCGGCAGTGGCCAGAACCGCGATCGCCAACAAAGCCATCAGCGAATACCTCCGACCGCGTGGGTCCCTCGGGTCTGGCACCGAGGCCAACACATCGAGAAACTCCGATCCGATGAGCTCGCTGCGCTCACCAGGACTCCAGCGGTCGAACACCTCTGGAACCGACGACACAGGCAATACTGAAACGGTAGGCACGGGCAACTCCAGACCAACGACGAACAGTAACCAACTCGATCGTTCTCCAGATAGCCCGTGCCTACACTCCGGCCCCAATAGCGCGGCACCAAAGATCATCAACCCAGCTCACAAGCCTGCTAATCAACAACGCCGGAGCCCTGGGGTAGGCCCTTCTTACCGTCACGGGAATACCCGCGTGCAGCCAGATCGCAGCATTGGCCGGTCATCCACGATGAGGACAAGTCAAACAGCGCCATCCGCGACGGATTGACCGAGGCGGCCAGGTGTTTGGCAGCCAACTGTTTTTCGATCGCGTCTTGACGGGCGAGCAGCCAGTCCATCGCCTCATAGATCTCGCCGGTCGATGCGTTGGTCACGTTCAAATCTTCGCCGAGTGTGGTGTCGGCCCACCAGGCCAGCGTGGCCAGCTTGGAGGCAGGTCGGAGCACCCGCGAGATGATCAACCCCAACACCAGATCGCGGGACCGACACCGCGGCCCCAACAGTGCGGGCAGCCCCAGCGTGCGTGCCATGGCCCCCACCGCGGCCACATGCCCATGGGGCAGTGAACGTGTGATCTCACAGACCGACTCGGGCGCTACCAGCGCCTGGCCCTTGAGGCTGGCCTCGACCACGTCGATAACGTGGGCAGGCAGCTTGGACAGATTCGCCAGGGTCTGGTGTCGAATTTTTGCCGTCGCGATAGCTTCGCCGCACCAGCACCGCCTCGTAGCGGCGCGCGTTGCCCGCCTTATCCACATGCGCACTCGGCGTACAGGCTACGTGCATCGCCATCGGCTTGGCTATACCTGAATAGTATCAACATAACCCAACTACAGATACTAGTGACACACCATTCCTAATGTCTACATATTTGGGCCGAAAACGGCCCAAAACCAAAGCTCAACCACTAATTTCGCCTACCTCACAGCCGCTAACTTCGGCTTAGCGGCGGGCTTGCCCGGCTTGGGGGCCACGCCGCGAGGACAACGCCTCAAGCGCGCCCCGATCACGTTGGTGGCGCCATTCAGTCAGCAGTGACGAATACAGGTTCTCCCGCCGCAGCAGCGCGCCCCGCTGCGCACGCTCGGCGCGTTCGTACTCCTCCAGGATCGCCAGCTTGTACTTGGCGGTGAACGTACGCCGCTGCGCCCGCTCCGGCACCTGTGGATCAGGCACGTCCTCCACCGCAATCGACGATTGCCGACGCCGGGCGGCGGCACCGTTGCTGCCGTTTCTGCTCAACCTCGTTTTCCCCATACTCGCCCTCAGGCTCAGTAAATATTTCGGGTCGGAGTGTCTCACTCAAGGTTGACAGAGAGGGCAACACCCACGTCGTTCATCCAGTTTCCTATTCTGAGGGCGGTCAACGCTGCCCCATCTTGTAATAAGTTCATTGGTGTTTGGGCACGGTCAATTTTCGTGTCCGAGTGCAGTGTCATGTGCCGTGTTTCCGGTATTGGTATTCGGCGGTCTTCGTGGAATTGCAGGTAGCGGCCCAGGGCGGCAAGGTAACCGTCTACTCCGACCCTCGGTGCATTGATATGCTCGATTCGAGTCAAGACTGTCTCTACATAATCTTCAGTGCTGTTAGTCCCTTCGAGTGGATCCAACAGAACCAGACCCACAAGATCGATGTCAGCGTCTTGTAGACGTGTCATCGTTGCCTGAGCTAGCTCGCAGACAATGGAGTGCGCTACCAGAACAATGGACGTATTTGCGTAGGCGCCTGTGATGGCAGTTGCCAGCGCCTCTGCCGACGTCTCTATCGAATTTGGCAGCTGCGCGTCGTAAAAGCCGGGCGCCGCAATTTCAGCGAAGGTCAGTGAATGAATGTTCGCAGCAGCGAGGCGAGCGTACTCATTCTCTGAGGTAGAGATGCAGATCAGGGTGAGTAGCCCATCAGGAGACGCGTCAGCTATGTCCGTCACGGCCGGGAGCTGGTTGAGTTCAGCCATATTGCTGAAACTTTGGTTCAAATTGGATGCGGCCATCAATAGGTCAGCGCCGGCACGGAATTTGCCCTCATCGATCGCGTGGCTTAGCAGGGACGCAATTGGTCCGACCGTGGTATGGCTTTGGGTGAGTCGGGTGTGCAGGTGTTGGGTTAGCGCGGTGGGTGTGGGGTGATCGAAGATGAGGGTGGGGGGCAGATCCAGGCCGGTGTTGTGGGTGAGGGTGTTGCGCAGTTCGAGGGCGGTCAGCGAATCGATTCCGAGGTCTTTGAACGCGGTGGCTGGGCTGATGCTTTCGGGGGTGTGGTGGCCCAGCACGGTGGCGGTGGCCGCGGCCACGAGGGTGGCCAGTGTTTGTTGTTGCTGTTGGGGGCTAAGTCCGTTGAGGCGGGCAGCGAGATCGGTTGCGGCAGAAGCCGCCCGGCGCCGTGGTGTGGTGATCAGCGCAGACAGGATCGGGGCCAGGGTGTTGTCGCGGGCGTGTCGGGCCAGGGTGTGGGTGTTGATCGGGGCGGGTATCGAAACGGGCCGTCCGGTGGCGAGGGCGGCATCGAACAGGGCCAGTCCGTGGCTGGTGGCGATGGGCATCAAACCCAGGCGGGTCATGCGGGCTAGATCTACATCGGTTAGATGCGCGGTGAGACCGGTGTGAGTCTGCCAGTAGCCCCAGGCCAGGCTGGTCGCGGGCAAGCCCAGGCGGTGGCGGTAGTCGGCGAGAGCATCTAACGCGGTGTTGGCTGCCGCGTAGTTACCCTGACCGGGACTGCCTATCATTCCGGCCATGGACGAGAACATGATGAATGCAGACAGGTTGTGTTCGTAGGTGAGTTGGTGCAGCTGCCATGCCGCGTCGGTTTTGGGGGCCAGCACCTGGTCGAGTTGATCGCCGGTCAACTCGGTGATTGGGGTGTCGGCCAATACCGCGGCGGTGTGCACTACCGCGGTTAAACGGTGTTGTGTGGGCACTGAATTGACCAGGGCGGCCAGTGCTTCGGGGTCGCTGATATCGCAGGCCGTGATGGTGACATGAGCACCTAGATCGGTGAGCCGCTGCTGCAGATCGGTGGCACCGTGGGCCTGAGGTCCGCGCCGCGAGGTCAACAACAGATGCCGGACACCATGGGCAGAAACCAGATGCTCGGCAAACAAGGCACCCAGCGTCCCGGTCCCCCCGGTGATCAACACCGTGCCCTCAGGATCTACCACCACCGGCGCAGTGAGCGCACCGTCACTGCTGTGTCGGGTCAGGCGGGGGATGTGGATGGTGTCGCGGCGTATGGCCAGTTGGTTTTCGCGGGTTGGCAGGGTTAGGGCGGTGGTGAGGGTGTCGCTGTTGGTGTTGTCGTCGGTGTCGAGCAGTGTGAAGCGTCCGGGGTGTTCGTTTTGGGCGCTGCGGATCAGGCCCCACACTGCGGCGTGGGCTAGGTCGGGGACCGGGTCGTGGGCACTGGTGCTGACGCCGTGGCGGGTCACGATGACCAGTCGGGTGCCGGTGGTGTCGGGGTGAGTGAGCCAGTCCTGCACCACGGTAAGTGTTTGGCGGGTCAGGGTGTGTATCCGAGAAGACACCGCGGTGTCGGATGCTTGGTGTGCCTGGAGCTCTTCGTTGCTGGGCACCGGTACCGGCCACACAACCACGTCTGCTTCGGTGGTGCTGGTGTGCAGGTCGGTGCTGGTGTGTAGGTCGTGCAGGTAGCGGGGCAGCTGTTGAGTGGGTTCGGCGATCACCCGATACCGCAGGGCATCGGTGTCGGTGTCGGTGTCGGTCGTGGTGTCGGGGTGTGGTGGCCAGCTCAGGTGTAGTAGGCCAGCTGCCGTGGTTGCCGGAGCAGACCCTGTGGCGGTGGTGAGGGGGCGGGTGATCAATGAGTCGATGATCGCCACCGGGGCTCCGGTGGTGTCACTGGTGTGCACGGTGATGGCATCGGTGTTGGTACGGGTCAGCCGTACCCGCAATCGGGTGGCGTGGGTGGCGCGCAAACTGATGCCGGTAAAGGCGTAGGGCAGCCGCACCTGGTCACCGGTGTCTGCGGTGTTGGTGTCATCGGTGTTGTTGGTGGGGGGTTGGGTCAGGGCGAGTAGGGGGTGTAAAGCGGCGTCGAATAGGGCGGGGTGGATGCCGTAGCCGTCGATGTCGGTGTCTTCGGGTAGTTCAACTTCGGCGTAGATGACATCGGGTGTGGCGTGGTCACGCCATATCCGTTGCACACCTTGGAATGTTGGGCCGTAGTTGTAGCCCTGTGCAGCTAGGTCGTCGTAGAAGTCATCCACCTCGATCGCGGCTGTGCCGGGTGGAGGCCACGGCACAGGCGTTAGGGGGAGGTGGTTGTGGTCGGCGGTTTGTGCGGTCAGGACTGCGCTGGCATGCAGAACCCACTCGGGTTGTTCATCGCCGGTGGTGGTGTTGTCATGGCCGATATGTGGGCGCGAGTGGATGTTAAGAGACTGCCGGCCCATGTCATCGGTGTCGGTGACGGTGATCTGTAGATCCGCGGTGTCGTGGCCAGCGAGCAGCAGGGGGGTGTGCACGATCAGTTCGTTGACCGAGGAATATCCGGCACGGTCAGCGACATGCAGCGCTAGCTCGACAAATCCGGTGCCTGGGAACAGCACGGCTGATTCGACGGCGTGTTCGTTTAGCCATGGTTGGGTGCGTGGGCTGATCCGGCCGGTGAACACCCATCCGCGGTTTTCGGCCAGTTCGGTGGCGGTGTCTAGCAGCGGATGCATGGCGTGGGTATTGGCCCCGCTGAAATCACCGGCGGTGGGCAGCAGCCAGTAACGCTGATGCTGGA
Organism: Mycobacterium ulcerans subsp. shinshuense; assembly: GCF_002355775.1. Lineage (NCBI taxonomy): Bacteria > Bacillati > Actinomycetota > Actinomycetes > Mycobacteriales > Mycobacteriaceae > Mycobacterium > Mycobacterium ulcerans. The sequence goes on from NZ_AP017625.1 coordinate 48,264, forward strand.
AAGCGTAGGTGGGCAGTGTGAGGGGGCGGGCCTGGCAGTAAAGAACATTCCAGGATGGGCTGATGCCATGGCAGTGCAGCTGGCCGAGTGCTGCAGCGAACGCGACAGCATCAGGGCGATCCTTGCGTAGAGCTGGCACTGCTGCGCCGCCGCCGCCGGCTTGTTCGACGGTGTCGGTGATCGCTTGTGTCAACACCGGGTGAGGTGAGAGTTCCAGGAAAACCTGCTCACCCGCCCCGAGCAGGGCAGCGACAGTGTCATGGAACCGGACAGTGTTACGTAGCTGTTGGGTCCAATAGTCAGGTGAGGCGAGTTGGTCGTGGCGGGCGATCTGCCCGGTGAGGTTGGACAAGATGGGCAAGGTGGGTGCGGTGAAGGTGAGTTGGGCCGCGATCTGGCGGAATTGTTCGAGGATGGGGTCCATATGTGGAGAGTGGAAAGCGTGACTGACCTGCAGTCGGGTGGTACGTCGATCTTGGGCAATGAAGTGCTCGCCGATTTGTTCGAGGCTGTCGTGATCTCCTGACAGTACGATCGACGTTGCTCCGTTGATCGCGGCGATGGACACGGCGTGGTCTAGGCCTTCAAGCAGCGGTTGTACTTCTGCTTCGCTGGCTTGTAGCGCGAGCATCGTCCCGCCGGGCGTGCAGGATTGCATCAGTCGTCCTCGGCTTGTGACCAAGGTGGCTGCGTCTTGCAGTGACAGCACACCGGCGGCGTATGCCGCGGTGAGTTCTCCGATGGAGTGGCCTAGCAGGTAGTCCGGGTGGATACCGGCGTGGGTGAACAATCGATGTAGAGCGGTTCCCAGCGCGAACAACGCCGGTTGTGCATAGAAGGTCTGGTCCAGCAGTTGCGCCATGGCAGTGTCTTGTTGGCTGAACATCACCTCAAGCAACGCAACATCGAGATGCGGGTTCAGCGCCGCAGCGACCTCGTCGAGGGCGTGGGCGAACACGGGGAATTGGCGGTAGAGATCTGCGCCCATGCCGGGGTATTGACTGCCCTGTCCGGGGAACACGAACACTGTTTTGCCGGGGCCCTGTGGGGTCAGCAGGCCTCTGCTCAGCAGGGGGTGTGTGCCGTTGTTGGCCAGGGCGTGCAGTGCGGCCAGCGCATCGGTTGTGTCGTGGTTGTTTTCGCTGTGGTGCTCAATGCTGGTGGTGATGGTGGCGCGGTGGGGGTGGTGGCTGCGTGTGGTAGCCAGGCTGTGGGCTACATCGATCGGATCCAGATCGGGGTGGGCGCTGAGATGCTGGTACAGACGGGCCGCTTGTGCGCTTAACCCCGGCGCTGAACGCGCTGACAACGGCCACACCAGTACACCCACTGCGGGATCAGAACCCACTGCGGGATCAGAACCTGTTGTGGTGTCGGGGGTTTGTGTGGTGTCGGGGGTGGGGGGTTGTTGGAGGATGAGGTGGGCGTTGGTGCCGCTGATGCCGAATGAGGACACCGCCGCGGTGCGGGGGTGGTCGGTGTTGGGCCATTGGATGGGCTCGGTTAGGAGTTGGACTGTGCCGCTGGACCAGTCGATGTGGGGGCTGGGTTGGTCGACGTGCAAGGTGGCGGGCAAGGTGGCGTGGGTGATGGCTTGGATCATCTTGACCACACCGGCGGCGCCGGCGGCGGCTTGGGTGTGGCCGATGTTGGATTTGATGGATCCCAGCCAAAGCGGTTGATCGGGCGTGTGGTGGTGGCCGTAGGTGGCGTGTAGGGCGCCGGCTTCGATGGGGTCACCCAGTGTGGTGCCGGTGCCGTGGGCTTCGACGGCGTCGACCTGGTCGTGGGTGAGGCCGGCGTTGGCTAGTGCTTGGTTGATGACGCGTTGTTGTGACGGGCCGTGGGGTGCGGTCAGTCCGTTGGATGCGCCGTCTTGGTTGATCGCCGATCCAGCGACGATCGCAAGGACCGGGTGGTTGTTGCGGCGGGCCTCGGAGAGCCGTTCAAGGACCAAGACCGCGGCGCCTTCACCAAAGCCGGTGCCATCGGCGGTAGCGGCGAAAGCTTTGCAGCGTCCATCTGGGGCCAGGCCGCGTTGGCGGGAGAACTCGGTGAAAACCGCAGGTGTGCTCATCACGGTGACGCCGCCGGCCAGTGCTAGCTGGGATTCGTTGTTGCGTAAGGATTGGCAGGCCAGGTGAATTGCCACCAGCGATGACGAGCAGGCGGTGTCAACGGTGATCGCTGGACCTTCTAGGCCCAAGGTGTAGGCGATACGGCCGGACATGACGCTAGTCGAGCCGCCGGTCATCGCATACCCCTCAGCGCCATCGGAGTTGGTGGCGCCGTAGGACTGGGCCCAGGCTCCGGCGAACACCCCGGTGGAGGTGCCGGCCAAGGTGTGCGCGGGAATACCCGCGGTTTCTAGCGCTTCCCAGCACACCTCCAGCAGCAGCCGCTGCTGGGGGTCCATCGCGCGTGCCTCCCGTGGAGAGATCCCAAAGAACCCGGCATCAAAACCTGCCGCATCGTCAAGGAACGCGCCGTAACGGGTGTAGGTTTTGCCGACCGCGTCCGGATCGGGATCAAACAGTCCCTCCACATCCCAACCCCGATCGGCCGGAAAATTACCCACCACATCACGGCCAGCGATCACCAAGTCCCACAACTGATCCGCTGATGCGACACCACCGGGGAAACGACACGCCATCCCCACCACCGCCACCGGCTCCTCGGTACGACCAGCTGCGATCACCACCGGAGCCGGCACCAGGGCACCGATGCCAGGGATCTGTTCAAGCAGATGCTCGGCCACCGCATGGGGTGTGGGGTGATCGAAGATGAGGGTGGGGGGCAGATCCAGGCCGGTGTTGTGGGTGAGGGTGTTGCGCAGTTCAAGGGCGGTCAGCGAATCGATTCCGAGGTCTTTGAACGCGGTGGCTGGGCTGATGCTTTCGGGGGTGTGGTGGCCCAGCACGGTGGCGGTGGCCGCGGCCACGAGGGTGGCCAGTGTTTGTTGTTGCTGTTGGGGGCTAAGTCCGTTGAGGCGGGCAGCGAGATCGGTTGCGGCAGAAGCCGCCCGGCGCCGTGGTGTGGTGATCAGCGCAGACAGGATCGGGGCCAGGGTGTTGTCGCGGGCGTGTCGGGCCAGGGTGTGGGTGTTGATCGGGGCGGGTATCGAAACGGGCCGTCCGGTGGCGAGGGCGGCATCGAACAGGGCCAGTCCGTGGCTGGTGGCGATGGGCATCAAACCCAGGCGGGTCATGCGGGCTAGATCTACATCGGTTAGATGCGCGGTGAGACCGGTGTGAGTCTGCCAGTAGCCCCAGGCCAGGCTGGTCGCGGGCAAGCCCAGGCGGTGGCGGTAGTCGGCGAGAGCATCTAACGCGGTGTTGGCTGCCGCGTAGTTACCCTGACCGGGACTGCCTATCATTCCGGCCATGGACGAGAACATGATGAATGCAGACAGGTTGTGTTCGTAGGTGAGTTGGTGCAGCTGCCATGCCGCGTCGATTTTGGGGGTCAGCACCTGGTCGAGTTGATCGCCGGTCAACTCGGTGATTGGGGTGTCGGCCAATACCGCGGCGGTGTGCACTACCGCGGTTAAACGGTGTTGTGTGGGCACTGAATTGACCAGGGCGGCCAGTGCTTCGGGGTCGCTGATATCGCAGGCCGTGATGGTGACATGAGCACCTAGATCGGTGAGCCGCTGCTGCAGATCGGTGGCACCGTGGGCCTGAGGTCCGCGCCGCGAGGTCAACAACAGATGCCGGACACCATGGGCAGAAACCAGATGCTCGGCAAACAAGGCACCCAGCGTCCCGGTCCCCCCGGTGATCAACACCGTGCCCTCAGGATCTACCACCACCGGCGCAGTGAGCGCACCGTCACTGCTGTGTCGGGTCAGGCGGGGGATGTGGATGGTGTCGCGGCGTATGGCCAGTTGGTTTTCGCGGGTTGGCAGGGTTAGGGCGGTGGTGAGGGTGTCGCTGTTGGTGTTGTCGTCGGTGTCGAGCAGTGTGAAGCGTCCGGGGTGTTCGTTTTGGGCGCTGCGGATCAGGCCCCACACTGCGGCGTGGGCTAGGTCGGGGACCGGGTCGTGGGCACTGGTGCTGACGCCGTGGCGGGTCACGATGACCAGTCGGGTGCCGGTGGTGTCGGAGTGAGTGAGCCAGTCCTGCACCACGGTAAGTGTTTGGCGGGTCAGGGTGTGTATCCGAGAAGACACCGCGGTGTCGGATGCTTGGTGTGCCTGGAGCTCTTCGTTGCTGGGCACCGGTACCGGCCACACAACCACGTCTGCTTCGGTGGTGCTGGTGTGCAGGTCGGTGCTGGTGTGTAGGTCGTGCAGGTAGCGGGGCAGCTGTTGAGTGGGTTCGGCGATCACCCGATACCGCAGGGCATCGGTGTCGGTGTCGGTGTCGGTCGTGGTGTCGGGGTGTGGTGGCCAGCTCAGGTGTAGTAGGCCAGCTGCCGTGGCTGCCGGAGCAGACCCTGTGGCGGTGGTGAGGGGGCGGGTGATCAATGAGTCGATGATCGCCACCGGGGCTCCGGTGGTGTCACTGGTGTGCACGGTGATGGCATCGGTGTTGGTACGGGTCAGCCGTACCCGCAATCGGGTGGCGTGGGTGGCGCGCAAACTGATGCCGGTAAAGGCGTAGGGCAGCCGCACCTGGTCACCGGTGTCTGCGGTGTTGGTGTCATCGGTGTTGTTGGTGGGGGGTTGGGTCAGGGCGAGTAGGGGGTGTAAAGCGGCGTCGAATAGGGCGGGGTGGATGCCGTAGCCGTCGATGTCGGTGTCTTCGGGTAGTTCAACTTCGGCGTAGATGACATCGGGTGTGGCGTGGTCACGCCATATCCGTTGCACACCTTGGAATGTTGGGCCGTAGTTGTAGCCCTGTGCAGCTAGGTCGTCGTAGAAGTCATCCACCTCGATCGCGGCTGTGCCGGGTGGAGGCCACGGCACAGGCGTTAGGGGGAGGTGGTTGTGGTCGGCGGTTTGTGCGGTCAGGACTGCGCTGGCATGCAGAACCCACTCGGGTTGTTCATCGCCGGTGGTGGTGTTGTCATGGCCGATATGTGGGCGCGAGTGGATGTTAAGAGACTGCCGGCCCATGTCATCGGTGTCGGTGACGGTGATCTGTAGATCCGCGGTGTCGTGGCCAGCGAGCAGCAGGGGGGTGTGCACGATCAGTTCGTTGACCGAGGAATATCCGGCACGGTCAGCGACATGCAGCGCTAGCTCGACAAATCCGGTGCCTGGGAACAGCACGGCTGATTCGACGGCGTGTTCGTTTAGCCATGGTTGGGTGCGTGGGCTGATCCGGCCGGTGAACACCCATCCGCGGTTTTCGGCCAGTTCGGTGACGGTGTCTAGCAGCGGATGCATGGCGTGGGTATTGGCCCCGCTGAAATCACCGGCGGTGGGCAGCAGCCAGTAACGCTGATGCTGGAAAGCGTAGGTGGGCAGTGTGAGGGGGCGGGCCTGGCAGTAAAGAACATTCCAGGATGGGCTGATGCCATGGCAGTGCAGCTGGCCGAGTGCTGCAGCGAACGCGACAGCATCAGGGCGATCCTTGCGTAAAGCTGGCACTGCTGCGCCGCCGCCGCCGGCTTGTTCGACGGTGTCGGTGATCGCTTGTGTCAACACCGGGTGAGGTGAGAGTTCCAGGAAAACCTGCTCACCCGCCCCGAGCAGGGCAGCGACAGTGTCATGGAACCGGACAGTGTTACGGATGTTGCGGTACCAGTAGTCCGCGGTCATTGTGGTGGTGTCGTAGGCGGTGTCGTGAGGTTCGCCGTCGACGGTGGAATACATCGCGATGGTTGATGGCCGCGGTGTCAGCTCGGGTAGCTCGTCGAGGAACTGATGGCGGATGTGTTCCATATAGGGGGAATGAGAGGGGTAGTCCACCGGGATAGCGCGAGCGTCGATGTTTTCGTGTTCGCAGGTAGTCAGCAATTCGGTGATCGCTGTGGTATCGCCGGAGACCACAGCGCTAGCGGGGCCGTTAACTGCGGCGACAGTGATCTTGCCGTCCCACCGTGCCAGCAGCTGGGTCAGTGGTTCCTCGGGCGATAGCACTGAAGCCATGGCACCGGCACCGGCCAGGTCGGTCAAGACACGGCTGCGCAAAGCCACTACCGCAGCTGCTTCGGGCAAGGTCAGGGCTCCGGCCACATGTGCCGCGGCGATCTCGCCCTGGGAGTGGCCGATGACTGCATCGGGGGTGATTCCGGCCCACCGCCAGAGTGCGGCTAACGACACCATCACCGAGAACAACACAGGCTGGACCACATCGACCCGCTCCAACGACGGGGCCTCGGGTTCGTCGTGTAACACAGCTAGCACCGACCATCCAGTGAAAGGCTGTAACGCTGCGTCGCATGCGTCGAGGGCGTGGGCGAACACGGGGAATTGGCGGTAGAGATCTGCGCCCATGCCGGGGTATTGACTGCCCTGTCCGGGGAACACGAACACTGTTTTGCCGGGGCCCTGTGGGGTCAGCAGGCCTCTGCTCAGCAGGGGGTGTGTGCCGTTGTTGGCCAGGGCGTGCAGTGCGGCCAGCGCATCGGTTGTGTCGTGGTTGTTTTCGCTGTGGTGCTCAATGCTGGTGGTGATGGTGGCGCGGTGGGGGTGGTGGCTGCGTGTGGTAGCCAGGCTGTGGGCTACATCGATCGGATCCAGATCGGGGTGGGCGCTGAGATGCTGGTACAGACGGGCCGCTTGTGCGCTTAACCCCGGCGCTGAACGCGCTGACAACGGCCACACCAGTACACCCACTGCGGGATCAGAACCCACTGCGGGATCAGAACCCACTGCGGGATCAGAACCTGTTGTGGTGTCGGGGGTTTGTGTGGTGTCGGGGGTGGGGGGTTGTTGGAGGATGAGGTGGGCGTTGGTGCCGCTGATGCCGAATGAGGACACCGCCGCGGTGCGGGGGTGGTCGGTGTTGGGCCATTGGATGGGCTCGGTTAGGAGTTGGACTGTGCCGCTGGACCAGTCGATGTGGGGGCTGGGTTGGTCGACGTGCAAGGTGGCGGGCAAGGTGGCGTGGGTGATGGCTTGGATCATCTTGACCACACCGGCGGCGCCGGCGGCGGCTTGGGTGTGGCCGATGTTGGATTTGATGGACCCCAGCCAAAGCGGTTGATCGGGCGTGTGGTGGTGGCCGTAGGTGGCGTGTAGGGCGCCGGCTTCGATGGGGTCACCCAGTGTGGTGCCGGTGCCGTGGGCTTCGACGGCGTCGACCTGGTCGTGGGTGAGGCCGGCGTTGGCTAGTGCTTGGTTGATGACGCGTTGTTGTGACGGGCCGTGGGGTGCGGTCAGTCCGTTGGATGCGCCGTCTTGGTTGATCGCCGATCCAGCGACGATCGCAAGGACCGGGTGGTTGTTGCGGCGGGCCTCGGAGAGCCGTTCAAGGACCAAGACCGCGGCGCCTTCACCAAAGCCGGTGCCATCGGCGGTAGCGGCGAAGGCTTTGCAGCGTCCATCTGGGGCCAGGCCGCGTTGGCGGGAGAAATCGGTGAAAACCGCAGGTGTGCTCATCACGGTGACGCCGCCGGCCAGTGCTAGCTGGGATTCGTTGTTGCGTAAGGATTGGCAGGCCAGGTGAATTGCCACCAGCGATGACGAGCAGGCGGTGTCAACGGTGATCGCTGGACCTTCTAGGCCCAAGGTGTAGGCGATACGGCCGGACATGACGCTAGTCGCGCCACCGGTCATCGCATACCCCTCAGCGTCATCGGAGTTGGTGGCGCCGTAGGACTGGGCCCAGGCTCCGGCGAACACCCCGGTGGAGGTGCCGGCCAAGGTGTGCGCGGGAATACCCGCGGTTTCTAGCGCTTCCCAGCACACCTCCAGCAGCAGCCGCTGCTGGGGGTCCATCGCGCGTGCCTCCCGTGGAGAGATCCCAAAGAACCCGGCATCAAAACCTGCCGCATCGTCAAGGAACGCGCCGTAACGGGTGTAGGTTTTGCCGACCGCGTCCGGATCGGGATCAAACAGTCCCTCCACATCCCAACCCCGATCGGCCGGAAAATTACCCACCACATCACGGCCAGCGATCACCAAGTCCCACAACTGATCCGCTGATGCGACACCACCGGGGAAACGACACGCCATCCCCACCACCGCCACCGGCTCCTCGGTACGACCAGCTGCGATCACCACCGGAGCCGGCACCAGGGCACCGATGCCAGGGATCTGTTCAAGCAGATGCTCGGCCACCGCATGGGGTGTGGGGTGATCGAAGATGAGGGTGGGGGGCAGATCCAGGCCGGTGTTGTGGGTGAGGGTGTTGCGCAGTTCAAGGGCGGTCAGCGAATCGATTCCGAGGTCTTTGAACGCGGTGGCTGGGCTGATGCTTTCGGGGGTGTGGTGGCCCAGCACGGTGGCGGTGGCCGCGGCCACGAGGGTGGCCAGTGTTTGTTGTTGCTGTTGGGGGCTAAGTCCGTTGAGGCGGGCAGCGAGATCGGTTGCGGCAGAAGCCGCCCGGCGCCGTGGTGTGGTGATCAGCGCAGACAGGATCGGGGCCAGGGTGTTGTCGCGGGCGTGTCGGGCCAGGGTGTGGGTGTTGATCGGGGCGGGTATCGAAACGGGCCGTCCGGTGGCGAGGGCGGCATCGAACAGGGCCAGTCCGTGGCTGGTGGCGATGGGCATCAAACCCAGGCGGGTCATGCGGGCTAGATCTACATCGGTTAGATGCGCGGTGAGACCGGTGTGAGTCTGCCAGTAGCCCCAGGCCAGGCTGGTCGCGGGCAAGCCCAGGCGGTGGCGGTAGTCGGCGAGAGCATCTAACGCGGTGTTGGCTGCCGCGTAGTTACCCTGACCGGGACTGCCTATCATTCCGGCCATGGACGAGAACATGATGAATGCAGACAGGTTGTGTTCGTAGGTGAGTTGGTGCAGCTGCCATGCCGCGTCGATTTTGGGGGCCAGCACCTGGTCGAGTTGATCGCCGGTCAACTCGGTGATTGGGGTGTCGGCCAATACCGCGGCGGTGTGCACTACCGCGGTTAAACGGTGTTGTGTGGGCACTGAATTGACCAGGGCGGCCAGTGCTTCGGGGTCGCTGATATCGCAGGCCGTGATGGTGACATGAGCACCTAGATCGGTGAGCCGCTGCTGCAGATCGGTGGCACCGTGGGCCTGAGGTCCGCGCCGCGAGGTCAACAACAGATGCCGGACACCATGGGCAGAAACCAGATGCTCGGCAAACAAGGCACCCAGCGTCCCGGTCCCCCCGGTGATCAACACCGTGCCCTCAGGATCTACCACCACCGGCGCAGTGAGCGCACCGTCACTGCTGTGTCGGGTCAGGCGGGGGATGTGGATGGTGTCGCGGCGTATGGCCAGTTGGTTTTCGCGGGTTGGCAGGGTTAGGGCGGTGGTGAGGGTGTCGCTGTTGGTGTTGTCGTCGGTGTCGAGCAGTGTGAAGCGTCCGGGGTGTTCGTTTTGGGCGCTGCGGATCAGGCCCCACACTGCGGCGTGGGCTAGGTCGGGGACCGGGTCGTGGGCACTGGTGCTGACGCCGTGGCGGGTCACGATGACCAGTCGGGTGCCGGTGGTGTCGGGGTGAGTGAGCCAGTCCTGCACCACGGTAAGTGTTTGGCGGGTCAGGGTGTGTATCCGAGAAGACACCGCGGTGTCGGATGCTTGGTGTGCCTGGAGCTCTTCGTTGCTGGGCACCGGTACCGGCCACACAACCACGTCTGCTTCGGTGGTGCTGGTGTGCAGGTCGGTGCTGGTGTGTAGGTCGTGCAGGTAGCGGGGCAGCTGTTGAGTGGGTTCGGCGATCACCCGATACCGCAGGGCATCGGTGTCGGTGTCGGTGTCGGTCGTGGTGTCGGGGTGTGGTGGCCAGCTCAGGTGTAGTAGGCCAGCTGCCGTGGCTGCCGGAGCAGACCCTGTGGCGGTGGTGAGGGGGCGGGTGATCAATGAGTCGATGATCGCCACCGGGGCTCCGGTGGTGTCACTGGTGTGCACGGTGATGGCATCGGTGTTGGTACGGGTCAGCCGTACCCGCAATCGGGTGGCGTGGGTGGCGCGCAAACTGATGCCGGTAAAGGCGTAGGGCAGCCGCACCTGGTCACCGGTGTCTGCGGTGTTGGTGTCATCGGTGTTGTTGGTGGGGGGTTGGGTCAGGGCGAGTAGGGGGTGTAAAGCGGCGTCGAATAGGGCGGGGTGGATGCCGTAGCCGTCGATGTCGGTGTCTTCGGGTAGTTCAACTTCGGCGTAGATGACATCGGGTGTGGCGTGGTCACGCCATATCCGTTGCACACCTTGGAATGTTGGGCCGTAGTTGTAGCCCTGTGCAGCTAGGTCGTCGTAGAAGTCATCCACCTCGATCGCGGCTGTGCCGGGTGGAGGCCACGGCACAGGCGTTAGGGGGAGGTGGTTGTGGTCGGCGGTTTGTGCGGTCAGGACTGCGCTGGCATGCAGAACCCACTCGGGTTGTTCATCGCCGGTGGTGGTGTTGTCATGGCCGATATGTGGGCGCGAGTGGATGTTAAGAGACTGCCGGCCCATGTCATCGGTGTCGGTGACGGTGATCTGTAGATCCGCGGTGTCGTGGCCAGCGAGCAGCAGGGGGGTGTGCACGATCAGTTCGTTGACCGAGGAATATCCGGCACGGTCAGCGACATGCAGCGCTAGCTCGACAAATCCGGTGCCTGGGAACAGCACGGCTGATTCGACGGCGTGTTCGTTTAGCCATGGTTGGGTGCGTGGGCTGATCCGGCCGGTGAACACCCATCCGCGGTTTTCGGCCAGTTCGGTGGCGGTGTCTAGCAGCGGATGCATGGCGTGGGTATTGGCCCCGCTGAAATCACCGGCGGTGGGCAGCAGCCAGTAACGCTGATGCTGGAAAGCGTAGGTGGGCAGTGTGAGGGGGCGGGCCTGGCAGTAAAGAACATTCCAGGATGGGCTGATGCCATGGCAGTGCAGCTGGCCGAGTGCTGCAGCGAACGCGACAGCATCAGGGCGATCCTTGCGTAAAGCTGGCACTGCTGCGCCGCCGCCGCCGGCTTGTTCGACGGTGTCGGTGATCGCTTGTGTCAACACCGGGTGAGGTGAGAGTTCCAGGAAAACCTGCTCACCCGCCCCGAGCAGGGCAGCGACAGTGTCATGGAACCGGACAGTGTTACGGATGTTGCGGTACCAGTAGTCCGCGGTCATTGTGGTGGTGTCGTAGGCGGTGTCGTGAGGTTCGCCGTCGACGGTGGAATACATCGCGATGGTTGATGGCCGCGGTGTCAGCTCGGGTAGCTCGTCGAGGAACTGATGGCGGATGTGTTCCATATAGGGGGAATGAGAGGGGTAGTCCACCGGGATAGCGCGAGCGTCGATGTTTTCGTGTTCGCAGGTAGTCAGCAATTCGGTGATCGCTGTGGTATCGCCGGAGACCACAGCGCTAGCGGGGCCGTTAACTGCGGCGACAGTGATCTTGCCGTCCCACCGTGCCAGCAGCTGGGTCAGTGGTTCCTCGGGCGATAGCACTGAAGCCATGGCACCGGCACCGGCCAGGTCGGTCAAGACACGGCTGCGCAAAGCCACTACCGCAGCTGCTTCGGGCAAGGTCAGGGCTCCGGCCACATGTGCCGCGGCGATCTCGCCCTGGGAGTGGCCGATGACTGCATCGGGGGTGATTCCGGCCCACCGCCAGAGTGCGGCTAACGACACCATCACCGAGAACAACACAGGCTGGACCACATCGACCCGCTCCAACGACGGGGCCTCGGGTTCGTCGTGTAACACAGCTAGCACCGACCATCCAGTGAAAGGCTGTAACGCTGCGTCGCATGCGTCGAGGGCGTGGGCGAACACGGGGAATTGGCGGTAGAGATCTGCGCCCATGCCGGGGTATTGACTGCCCTGTCCGGGGAACACGAACACTGTTTTGCCGGGGCCCTGTGGGGTCAGCAGGCCTCTGCTCAGCAGGGGGTGTGTGCCGTTGTTGGCCAGGGCGTGCAGTGCGGCCAGCGCATCGGTTGTGTCGTGGTTGTTTTCGCTGTGGTGCTCAATGCTGGTGGTGATGGTGGCGCGGTGGGGGTGGTGGCTGCGTGTGGTAGCCAGGCTGTGGGCTACATCGATCGGATCCAGATCGGGGTGGGCGCTGAGATGCTGGTACAGACGGGCCGCTTGTGCGCTTAACCCCGGCGCTGAACGCGCTGACAACGGCCACACCAGTACACCCACTGCGGGATCAGAACCCACTGCGGGATCAGAACCCACTGCGGGATCAGAACCTGTTGTGGTGTCGGGGGTTTGTGTGGTGTCGGGGGTGGGGGGTTGTTGGAGGATGAGGTGGGCGTTGGTGCCGCTGATGCCGAATGAGGACACCGCCGCGGTGCGGGGGTGGTCGGTGTTGGGCCATTGGATGGGCTCGGTTAGGAGTTGGACTGTGCCGCTGGACCAGTCGATGTGGGGGCTGGGTTGGTCGACGTGCAAGGTGGCGGGCAAGGTGGCGTGGGTGATGGCTTGGATCATCTTGACCACACCGGCGGCGCCGGCGGCGGCTTGGGTGTGGCCGATGTTGGATTTGATGGACCCCAGCCAAAGCGGTTGATCGGGCGTGTGGTGGTGGCCGTAGGTGGCGTGTAGGGCGCCGGCTTCGATGGGGTCACCCAGTGTGGTGCCGGTGCCGTGGGCTTCGACGGCGTCGACCTGGTCGTGGGTGAGGCCGGCGTTGGCTAGTGCTTGGTTGATGACGCGTTGTTGTGACGGGCCGTGGGGTGCGGTCAGTCCGTTGGATGCGCCGTCTTGGTTGATCGCCGATCCAGCGACGATCGCAAGGACCGGGTGGTTGTTGCGGCGGGCCTCGGAGAGCCGTTCAAGGACCAAGACCGCGGCGCCTTCACCCCAGCCGGTGCCATCGGCGGTAGCGGCGAAAGCTTTGCAGCGTCCATCTGGGGCCAGGCCGCGTTGGCGGGAGAACTCGGTGAAAACCGCAGGTGTGCTCATCACGGTGACGCCGCCGGCCAGTGCTAGCTGGGATTCGTTGTTGCGTAAGGATTGGCAGGCCAGGTGAATTGCCACCAACGATGACGAGCAGGCGGTGTCAACGGTGATCGCTGGACCTTCTAGGCCCAAGGTGTAGGCGATACGGCCGGACATGACGCTAGTCGAGCCGCCGGTCATCGCATACCCCTCAGCGCCATCGGAGTTGATGGCGCCGTAGGACTGGGCCCAGGCTCCGGCGAACACCCCGGTGGAGGTGCCGGCCAAGGTGTGCGCGGGAATACCCGCGGTTTCTAGCGCTTCCCAGCACACCTCCAGCAGCAGCCGCTGCTGGGGGTCCATCGCGCGTGCCTCCCGTGGAGAGATCCCAAAGAACCCGGCATCAAAACCTGCCGCATCGTCAAGGAACGCGCCGTAACGGGTGTAGGTTTTGCCGACCGCGTCCGGATCGGGATCAAACAATCCCTCCACATCCCAACCCCGATCGGCCGGAAAATTACCCACCACATCACGGCCAGCGATCACCAAGTCCCACAACTGATCCGCTGATGCGACACCACCGGGGAAACGACACGCCATCCCCACCACCGCCACCGGCTCCTCGGTACGACCAGCTGCGATCACCACCGGAGCCGGCACCAGGGCACCGATGCCAGGGATCTGTTCAAGCAGATGCTCGGCCACCGCATGGGGTGTGGGGTGATCGAAGATGAGGGTGGGGGGCAGATCCAGGCCGGTGTTGTGGGTGAGGGTGTTGCGCAGTTCAAGGGCGGTCAGCGAATCGATTCCGAGGTCTTTGAACGCGGTGGCTGGGCTGATGCTTTCGGGGGTGTGGTGGCCCAGCACGGTGGCGGTGGCCGCGGCCACGAGGGTGGCCAGTGTTTGTTGTTGCTGTTGGGGGCTAAGTCCGTTGAGGCGGGCAGCGAGATCGGTTGCGGCAGAAGCCGCCCGGCGCCGTGGTGTGGTGATCAGCGCAGACAGGATCGGGGCCAGGGTGTTGTCGCGGGCGTGTCGGGCCAGGGTGTGGGTGTTGATCGGGGCGGGTATCGAAACGGGCCGTCCGGTGGCGAGGGCGGCATCGAACAGGGCCAGTCCGTGGCTGGTGGCGATGGGCATCAAACCCAGGCGGGTCATGCGGGCTAGATCTACATCGGTTAGATGCGCGGTGACACCGGTGCGGGTCTGCCAGTAGCCCCAGGCCAGGCTGGTCGCGGGCAAGCCCAGGCGGTGGCGGTAGTCGGCGAGAGCATCTAACGCGGTGTTGGCTGCCGCGTAGTTACCCTGACCGGGACTGCCTATCATTCCGGCCATGGACGAGAACATGATGAATGCAGACAGGTTGTGTTCGTAGGTGAGTTGGTGCAGCTGCCATGCCGCGTCGATTTTGGGGGCCAGCACCTGGTCGAGTTGATCGCCGGTCAACTCGGTGATTGGGGTGTCGGCCAATACCGCGGCGGTGTGCACTACCGCGGTTAAACGGTGTTGTGTGGGCACTGAATTGACCAGGGCGGCCAGTGCTTCGGGGTCGCTGATATCGCAGGCCGTGATGGTGACATGAGCACCTAGATCGGTGAGCCGCTGCTGCAGATCGGTGGCACCGTGGGCCTGAGGTCCGCGCCGCGAGGTCAACAACAGATGCCGGACACCATGGGCAGAAACCAGATGCTCGGCAAACAAGGCACCCAGCGTCCCGGTCCCCCCGGTGATCAACACCGTGCCCTCAGGATCTACCACCACCGGCGCAGTGAGCGCACCGTCACTGCTGTGTCGGGTCAGGCGGGGGATGTGGATGGTGTCGCGGCGTATGGCCAGTTGGTTTTCGCGGGTTGGCAGGGTTAGGGCGGTGGTGAGGGTGTCGCTGTTGGTGTTGTCGTCGGTGTCGAGCAGTGTGAAGCGTCCGGGGTGTTCGTTTTGGGCGCTGCGGATCAGGCCCCACACTGCGGCGTGGGCTAGGTCGGGGACCGGGTCGTGGGCACTGGTGCTGACGCCGTGGCGGGTCACGATGACCAGTCGGGTGCCGGTGGTGTCGGGGTGAGTGAGCCAGTCCTGCACCACGGTAAGTGTTTGGCGGGTCAGGGTGTGTATCCGAGAAGACACCGCGGTGTCGGATGCTTGGTGTGCCTGGAGCTCTTCGTTGCTGGGCACCGGTACCGGCCACACAACCACGTCTGCTTCGGTGGTGCTGGTGTGCAGGTCGGTGCTGGTGTGTAGGTCGTGCAGGTAGCGGGGCAGCTGTTGAGTGGGTTCGGCGATCACCCGATACCGCAGGGCATCGGTGTCGGTGTCGGTGTCGGTCGTGGTGTCGGGGTGTGGTGGCCAGCTCAGGTGTAGTAGGCCAGCTGCCGTGGCTGCCGGAGCAGACCCTGTGGCGGTGGTGAGGGGGCGGGTGATCAATGAGTCGATGATCGCCACCGGGGCTCCGGTGGTGTCACTGGTGTGCACGGTGATGGCATCGGTGTTGGTACGGGTCAGCCGTACCCGCAATCGGGTGGCGTGGGTGGCGCGCAAACTGATGCCGGTAAAGGCGTAGGGCAGCCGCACCTGGTCACCGGTGTCTGCGGTGTTGGTGTCATCGGTGTTGTTGGTGGGGGGTTGGGTCAGGGCGAGTAGGGGGTGTAAAGCGGCGTCGAATAGGGCGGGGTGGATGCCGTAGCCGTCGATGTCGGTGTCTTCGGGTAGTTCAACTTCGGCGTAGATGACATCGGGTGTGGCGTGGTCACGCCATATCCGTTGCACACCTTGGAATGTTGGGCCGTAGTTGTAGCCCTGTGCAGCTAGGTCGTCGTAGAAGTCATCCACCTCGATCGCGGCTGTGCCGGGTGGAGGCCACGGCACAGGCGTTAGGGGGAGGTGGTTGTGGTCGGCGGTTTGTGCGGTCAGGACTGCGCTGGCATGCAGAACCCACTCGGGTTGTTCATCGCCGGTGGTGGTGTTGTCATGGCCGATATGTGGGCGCGAGTGGATGTTAAGAGACTGCCGGCCCATGTCATCGGTGTCGGTGACGGTGATCTGTAGATCCGCGGTGTCGTGGCCAGCGAGCAGCAGGGGGGTGTGCACGATCAGTTCGTTGACCGAGGAATATCCGGCACGGTCAGCGACATGCAGCGCTAGCTCGACAAATCCGGTGCCTGGGAACAGCACGGCTGATTCGACGGCGTGTTCGTTTAGCCATGGTTGGGTGCGTGGGCTGATCCGGCCGGTGAACACCCATCCGCGGTTTTCGGCCAGTTCGGTGGCGGTGTCTAGCAGCGGATGCATGGCGTGGGTATTGGCCCCGCTGAAATCACCGGCGGTGGGCAGCAGCCAGTAACGCTGATGCTGGAAAGCGTAGGTGGGCAGTGTGAGGGGGCGGGCCTGGCAGTAAAGAACATTCCAGGATGGGCTGATGCCATGGCAGTGCAGCTGGCCGAGTGCTGCAGCGAACGCGACAGCATCAGGGCGATCCTTGCGTAAAGCTGGCACTGCTGCGCCGCCGCCGCCGGCTTGTTCGACGGTGTCGGTGATCGCTTGTGTCAACACCGGGTGAGGTGAGAGTTCCAGGAAAACCTGCTCACCCGCCCCGAGCAGGGCAGCGACAGTGTCATGGAACCGGACAGTGTTACGTAGCTGTTGGGTCCAATAGTCAGGTGAGGCGAGTTGGTCGTGGCGGGCGATCTGCCCGGTGAGGTTGGACAAGATGGGCAAGGTGGGTGCGGTGAAGGTGAGTTGGGCCGCGATCTGGCGGAATTGTTCGAGGATGGGGTCCATATGTGGAGAGTGGAAAGCGTGACTGACCTGCAGTCGGGTGGTACGTCGATCTTGGGCAATGAAGTGCTCGCCGATTTGTTCGAGGCTGTCGTGATCTCCTGACAGTACGATCGACGTTGCTCCGTTGATCGCGGCGATGGACACGGCGTGGTCTAGGCCTTCAAGCAGCGGTTGTACTTCTGCTTCGCTGGCTTGTAGCGCGAGCATCGTCCCGCCGGGCGTGCAGGATTGCATCAGTCGTCCTCGGCTTGTGACCAAGGTGGCTGCGTCTTGCAGTGACAGCACACCGGCGGCGTATGCCGCGGTGAGTTCTCCGATGGAGTGGCCTAGCAGGTAGTCCGGGTGGATACCGGCGTGGGTGAACAATCGATGTAGAGCGGTTCCCAGCGCGAACAACGCCGGTTGTGCATAGAAGGTCTGGTCCAGCAGTTGCGCCATGGCAGTGTCTTGTTGGCTGAACATCACCTCAAGCAACGCAACATCGAGATGCGGGTTCAGCGCCGCAGCGACCTCGTCGAGGGCGTGGGCGAACACGGGGAATTGGCGGTAGAGATCTGCGCCCATGCCGGGGTATTGACTGCCCTGTCCGGGGAACACGAACACTGTTTTGCCGGGGCCCTGTGGGGTCAGCAGGCCTCTGCTCAGCAGGGGGTGTGTGCCGTTGTTGGCCAGGGCGTGCAGTGCGGCCAGCGCATCGGTTGTGTCGTGGTTGTTTTCGCTGTGGTGCTCAATGCTGGTGGTGATGGTGGCGCGGTGGGGGTGGTGGCTGCGTGTGGTAGCCAGGCTGTGGGCTACATCGATCGGATCCAGATCGGGGTGGGCGCTGAGATGCTGGTACAGACGGGCCGCTTGTGCGCTTAACCCCGGCGCTGAACGCGCTGACAACGGCCACACCAGTACACCCACTGCGGGATCAGAACCCACTGCGGGATCAGAACCTGTTGTGGTGTCGGGGGTTTGTGTGGTGTCGGGGGTGGGGGGTTGTTGGAGGATGAGGTGGGCGTTGGTGCCGCTGATGCCGAATGAGGACACCGCCGCGGTGCGGGGGTGGTCGGTGTTGGGCCATTGGATGGGCTCGGTTAGGAGTTGGACTGTGCCGCTGGACCAGTCGATGTGGGGGCTGGGTTGGTCGACGTGCAAGGTGGCGGGCAAGGTGGCGTGGGTGATGGCTTGGATCATCTTGACCACACCGGCGGCGCCGGCGGCGGCTTGGGTGTGGCCGATGTTGGATTTGATGGATCCCAGCCAAAGCGGTTGATCGGGCGTGTGGTGGTGGCCGTAGGTGGCGTGTAGGGCGCCGGCTTCGATGGGGTCACCCAGTGTGGTGCCGGTGCCGTGGGCTTCGACGGCGTCGACCTGGTCGTGGGTGAGGCCGGCGTTGGCTAGTGCTTGGTTGATGACGCGTTGTTGTGACGGGCCGTGGGGTGCGGTCAGTCCGTTGGATGCGCCGTCTTGGTTGATCGCCGATCCAGCGACGATCGCAAGGACCGGGTGGTTGTTGCGGCGGGCCTCGGAGAGCCGTTCAAGGACCAAGACCGCGGCGCCTTCACCAAAGCCGGTGCCATCGGCGGTAGCGGCGAAAGCTTTGCAGCGTCCATCTGGGGCCAGGCCGCGTTGGCGGGAGAACTCGGTGAAAACCGCAGGTGTGCTCATCACGGTGACGCCGCCGGCCAGTGCTAGCTGGGATTCGTTGTTGCGTAAGGATTGGCAGGCCAGGTGAATTGCCACCAACGATGACGAGCAGGCGGTGTCAACGGTGATCGCTGGACCTTCTAGGCCCAAGGTGTAGGCGATACGGCCGGACATGACGCTAGTCGAGCCGCCGGTCATCGCATACCCCTCAGCGCCATCGGAGTTGATGGCGCCGTAGGACTGGGCCCAGGCTCCGGCGAACACCCCGGTGGAGGTGCCGGCCAAGGTGTGCGCGGGAATACCCGCGGTTTCTAGCGCTTCCCAGCACACCTCCAGCAGCAGCCGCTGCTGGGGGTCCATCGCGCGTGCCTCCCGTGGAGAGATCCCAAAGAACCCGGCATCAAAACCTGCCGCATCGTCAAGGAACGCGCCGTAACGGGTGTAGGTTTTGCCGACCGCGTCCGGATCGGGATCAAACAATCCCTCCACATCCCAACCCCGATCGGCCGGAAAATTACCCACCACATCACGGCCAGCGATCACCAAGTCCCACAACTGATCCGCTGATGCGACACCACCGGGGAAACGACACGCCATCCCCACCACCGCCACCGGCTCCTCGGTACGACCAGCTGCGATCACCACCGGAGCCGGCACCAGGGCACCGATGCCAGGGATCTGTTCAAGCAGATGCTCGGCCACCGCATGGGGTGTGGGGTGATCGAAGATGAGGGTGGGGGGCAGATCCAGGCCGGTGTTGTGGGTGAGGGTGTTGCGCAGTTCAAGGGCGGTCAGCGAATCGATTCCGAGGTCTTTGAACGCGGTGGCTGGGCTGATGCTTTCGGGGGTGTGGTGGCCCAGCACGGTGGCGGTGGCCGCGGCCACGAGGGTGGCCAGTGTTTGTTGTTGCTGTTGGGGGCTAAGTCCGTTGAGGCGGGCAGCGAGATCGGTTGCGGCAGAAGCCGCCCGGCGCCGTGGTGTGGTGATCAGCGCAGACAGGATCGGGGCCAGGGTGTTGTCGCGGGCGTGTCGGGCCAGGGTGTGGGTGTTGATCGGGGCGGGTATCGAAACGGGCCGTCCGGTGGCGAGGGCGGCATCGAACAGGGCCAGTCCGTGGCTGGTGGCGATGGGCATCAAACCCAGGCGGGTCATGCGGGCTAGATCTACATCGGTTAGATGCGCGGTGACACCGGTGCGGGTCTGCCAGTAGCCCCAGGCCAGGCTGGTCGCGGGCAAGCCCAGGCGGTGGCGGTAGTCGGCGAGAGCATCTAACGCGGTGTTGGCTGCCGCGTAGTTACCCTGACCGGGACTGCCTATCATTCCGGCCATGGACGAGAACATGATGAATGCAGACAGGTTGTGTTCGTAGGTGAGTTGGTGCAGCTGCCATGCCGCGTCGATTTTGGGGGCCAGCACCTGGTCGAGTTGATCGCCGGTCAACTCGGTGATTGGGGTGTCGGCCAATACCGCGGCGGTGTGCACTACCGCGGTTAAACGGTGTTGTGTGGGCACTGAATTGACCAGGGCGGCCAGTGCTTCGGGGTCGCTGATATCGCAGGCCGTGATGGTGACATGAGCACCTAGATCGGTGAGCCGCTGCTGCAGATCGGTGGCACCGTGGGCCTGAGGTCCGCGCCGCGAGGTCAACAACAGATGCCGGACACCATGGGCAGAAACCAGATGCTCGGCAAACAAGGCACCCAGCGTCCCGGTCCCCCCGGTGATCAACACCGTGCCCTCAGGATCTACCACCACCGGCGCAGTGAGCGCACCGTCACTGCTGTGTCGGGTCAGGCGGGGGATGTGGATGGTGTCGCGGCGTATGGCCAGTTGGTTTTCGCGGGTTGGCAGGGTTAGGGCGGTGGTGAGGGTGTCGCTGTTGGTGTTGTCGTCGGTGTCGAGCAGTGTGAAGCGTCCGGGGTGTTCGTTTTGGGCGCTGCGGATCAGGCCCCACACTGCGGCGTGGGCTAGGTCGGGGACCGGGTCGTGGGCACTGGTGCTGACGCCGTGGCGGGTCACGATGACCAGTCGGGTGCCGGTGGTGTCGGAGTGAGTGAGCCAGTCCTGCACCACGGTAAGTGTTTGGCGGGTCAGGGTGTGTATCCGAGAAGACACCGCGGTGTCGGATGCTTGGTGTGCCTGGAGCTCTTCGTTGCTGGGCACCGGTACCGGCCACACAACCACGTCTGCTTCGGTGGTGCTGGTGTGCAGGTCGGTGCTGGTGTGTAGGTCGTGCAGGTAGCGGGGCAGCTGTTGAGTGGGTTCGGCGATCACCCGATACCGCAGGGCATCGGTGTCGGTGTCGGTGTCGGTCGTGGTGTCGGGGTGTGGTGGCCAGCTCAGGTGTAGTAGGCCAGCTGCCGTGGCTGCCGGAGCAGACCCTGTGGCGGTGGTGAGGGGGCGGGTGATCAATGAGTCGATGATCGCCACCGGGGCTCCGGTGGTGTCACTGGTGTGCACGGTGATGGCATCGGTGTTGGTACGGGTCAGCCGTACCCGCAATCGGGTGGCGTGGGTGGCGTGCAAACTGATGCCGGTAAAGGCGTAGGGCAGCCGCACCTGGTCACCGGTGTCTGCGGTGTTGGTGTCATCGGTGTTGTTGGTGGGGGGTTGGGTCAGGGCGAGTAGGGGGTGTAAAGCGGCGTCGAATAGGGCGGGGTGGATGCCGTAGCCGTCGATGTCGGTGTCTTCGGGTAGTTCAACTTCGGCGTAGATGACATCGGGTGTGGCGTGGTCACGCCATATCCGTTGCACACCTTGGAATGTTGGGCCGTAGTTGTAGCCCTGTGCAGCTAGGTCGTCGTAGAAGTCATCCACCTCGATCGCGGCTGTGCCGGGTGGAGGCCACGGCACAGGCGTTAGGGGGAGGTGGTTGTGGTCGGCGGTTTGTGCGGTCAGGACTGCGCTGGCATGCAGAACCCACTCGGGTTGTTCATCGCCGGTGGTGGTGTTGTCATGGCCGATATGTGGGCGCGAGTGGATGTTAAGAGACTGCCGGCCCATGTCATCGGTGTCGGTGACGGTGATCTGTAGATCCGCGGTGTCGTGGCCAGCGAGCAGCAGGGGGGTGTGCACGATCAGTTCGTTGACCGAGGAATATCCGGCACGGTCAGCGACATGCAGCGCTAGCTCGACAAATCCGGTGCCTGGGAACAGCACGGCTGATTCGACGGCGTGTTCGTTTAGCCATGGTTGGGTGCGTGGGCTGATCCGGCCGGTGAACACCCATCCGCGGTTTTCGGCCAGTTCGGTGACGGTGTCTAGCAGCGGATGCATGGCGTGGGTATTGGCCCCGCTGAAATCACCGGCGGTGGGCAGCAGCCAGTAACGCTGATGCTGGAAAGCGTAGGTGGGCAGTGTGAGGGGGCGGGCCTGGCAGTAAAGAACATTCCAGGATGGGCTGATGCCATGGCAGTGCAGCTGGCCGAGTGCTGCAGCGAACGCGACAGCATCAGGGCGATCCTTGCGTAAAGCTGGCACTGCTGCGCCGCCGCCGCCGGCTTGTTCGACGGTGTCGGTGATCGCTTGTGTCAACACCGGGTGAGGTGAGAGTTCCAGGAAAACCTGCTCACCCGCCCCGAGCAGGGCAGCGACAGTGTCATGGAACCGGACAGTGTTACGGATGTTGCGGTACCAGTAGTCCGCGGTCATTGTGGTGGTGTCGTAGGCGGTGTCGTGAGGTTCGCCGTCGACGGTGGAATACATCGCGATGGTTGATGGCCGCGGTGTCAGCTCGGGTAGCTCGTCGAGGAACTGATGGCGGATGTGTTCCATATAGGGGGAATGAGAGGGGTAGTCCACCGGGATAGCGCGAGCGTCGATGTTTTCGTGTTCGCAGGTAGTCAGCAATTCGGTGATCGCTGTGGTATCGCCGGAGACCACAGCGCTAGCGGGGCCGTTAACTGCGGCGACAGTGATCTTGCCGTCCCACCGTGCCAGCAGCTGGGTCAGTGGTTCCTCGGGCGATAGCACTGAAGCCATGGCACCGGCACCGGCCAGGTCGGTCAAGACACGGCTGCGCAAAGCCACTACCGCAGCTGCTTCGGGCAAGGTCAGGGCTCCGGCCACATGTGCCGCGGCGATCTCGCCCTGGGAGTGGCCGATGACTGCATCGGGGGTGATTCCGGCCCACCGCCAGAGTGCGGCTAACGACACCATCACCGAGAACAACACAGGCTGGACCACATCGACCCGCTCCAACGACGGGGCCTCGGGTTCGTCGTGTAACACAGCTAGCACCGACCATCCAGTGAAAGGCTGTAACGCTGCGTCGCATGCGTCGAGGGCGTGGGCGAACACGGGGAATTGGCGGTAGAGATCTGCGCCCATGCCGGGGTATTGACTGCCCTGTCCGGGGAACACGAACACTGTTTTGCCGGGGCCCTGTGGGGTCAGCAGGCCTCTGCTCAGCAGGGGGTGTGTGCCGTTGTTGGCCAGGGCGTGCAGTGCGGCCAGCGCATCGGTTGTGTCGTGGTTGTTTTCGCTGTGGTGCTCAATGCTGGTGGTGATGGTGGCGCGGTGGGGGTGGTGGCTGCGTGTGGTAGCCAGGCTGTGGGCTACATCGATCGGATCCAGATCGGGGTGGGCGCTGAGATGCTGGTACAGACGGGCCGCTTGTGCGCTTAACCCCGGCGCTGAACGCGCTGACAACGGCCACACCAGTACACCCACTGCGGGATCAGAACCCACTGCGGGATCAGAACCCACTGCGGGATCAGAACCCACTGCGGGATCAGAACCTGTTGTGGTGTCGGGGGTTTGTGTGGTGTCGGGGGTGGGGGGTTGTTGGAGGATGAGGTGGGCGTTGGTGCCGCTGATGCCGAATGAGGACACCGCCGCGGTGCGGGGGTGGTCGGTGTTGGGCCATTGGATGGGCTCGGTTAGGAGTTGGACTGTGCCGCTGGACCAGTCGATGTGGGGGCTGGGTTGGTCGACGTGCAAGGTGGCGGGCAAGGTGGCGTGGGTGATGGCTTGGATCATCTTGACCACACCGGCGGCGCCGGCGGCGGCTTGGGTGTGGCCGATGTTGGATTTGATGGATCCCAGCCAAAGCGGTTGATCGGGCGTGTGGTGGTGGCCGTAGGTGGCGTGTAGGGCGCCGGCTTCGATGGGGTCACCCAGTGTGGTGCCGGTGCCGTGGGCTTCGACGGCGTCGACCTGGTCGTGGGTGAGGCCGGCGTTGGCTAGTGCTTGGTTGATGACGCGTTGTTGTGACGGGCCGTGGGGTGCGGTCAGTCCGTTGGATGCGCCGTCTTGGTTGATCGCCGATCCAGCGACGATCGCAAGGACCGGGTGGTTGTTGCGGCGGGCCTCGGAGAGCCGTTCAAGGACCAAGACCGCGGCGCCTTCACCAAAGCCGGTGCCATCGGCGGTAGCGGCGAAAGCTTTGCAGCGTCCATCTGGGGCCAGGCCGCGTTGGCGGGAGAACTCGGTGAAAACCGCAGGTGTGCTCATCACGGTGACGCCGCCGGCCAGTGCTAGCTGGGATTCGTTGTTGCGTAAGGATTGGCAGGCCAGGTGAATTGCCACCAGCGATGACGAGCAGGCGGTGTCAACGGTGATCGCTGGACCTTCTAGGCCCAAGGTGTAGGCGATACGGCCGGACATGACGCTAGTCGCGCCGCCGGTCATCGCATACCCCTCAGCGCCATCGGAGTTGGTGGCGCCGTAGGACTGGGCCCAGGCTCCGACGAACACCCCGGTGGAGGTGCCGGCCAAGGTGTGCGCGGGAATACCCGCGGTTTCTAGCGCTTCCCAGCACACCTCCAGCAGCAGCCGCTGCTGGGGGTCCATCGCGCGTGCCTCCCGTGGAGAGATCCCAAAGAACCCGGCATCAAAACCTGCCGCATCGTCAAGGAACGCGCCGTAACGGGTGTAGGTTTTGCCGACCGCGTCCGGATCGGGATCAAACAATCCCTCCACATCCCAACCCCGATCGGCCGGAAAATTACCCACCACATCACGGCCAGCGATCACCAAGTCCCACAACTGATCCGCTGATGCGACACCACCGGGGAAACGACACGCCATCCCCACCACCGCCACCGGCTCCTCGGTACGACCAGCTGCGATCACCACCGGAGCCGGCATCAGGGCACCGATGCCAGGGATCTGTTCAAGCAGATGCTCGGCCACCGCATGGGGTGTGGGGTGATCGAAGATAAGAGTGGACGAAAGGTTGAGGCCGGTCGCAGTTTGGAGGTGGTCGCGCAGTTCAAGGGCGGTCAGCGAATCAAATCCGAGGTCTTTGAATGACTCATGAGTATCGAGACTCTCAGTTGAGGCGTACCCGAGAACGGATGCGGCTTGATCAAGGACCAACTTCCGGGTGACTGCACGCTGTTCTGTCGCCGTTAGTCCGGCTAATTTGCTCGTCAGGAGCGTCTCCGTCGATGCAGAGCTCGAGCGCATCGACTCGCGGTAAGCCATTACCTCTGTGATTTCGTGTAGGAAGGGCCTCGGTCGCGCCAAAGCGAATGTGGGGTAGAACCGATCCCAGTTGACGCTCGCAACAGTCAATGTTGCTTGCGGTCTGTCAATGGCGTCGCTTAGCGCCTGCACAGCTAAATCTGCTGACATCGATTTCAAGCCAATAAGGTTTAGTCCCGAAGCGGATGGCCGGTCTCCCATGCCGCCGCCAGCCCACAGTCCCCAAGCGACCGATGTTGCTGGTAACCCCAACGTGCGCCGTTTCTCGGCGAGCGAATCTAAGAATGCGTTAGCGGCAGCATATGCGCCTTGACTTTTGCCGCCCCAGATTCCGGCTACTGACGAGAACATGACAAACGCTGATAGTGTGAGGTTAGACGTGATGTCACTCAATACTTGGGCACCGTGAACCTTCGGCGCCAATTCGTCACTAAAGGATTCGTCCTCGAGTTCTGTTAGCAGAGTTGGCTGGTGTCGTCCTGCAAGATGAAAGACCGCATCAAGGGATTTACCTGCTATTGCAGCCTCGACTGAAGTGCGGTCTGTCACGTCGCAGGCGTGCACTGTCACACTGGCGCCAGCCGCGCGGAGGTCATCCACTAGCTCTGTAGCTCCATCGGCTGCCATCCCGCGACGGCTGGTTAAGAGCAAATCTACCGATTCATATTTGTGGGCCAACCACCTTGCGACGTGTGCGCCTAACGCGCCTGTGCCGCCTGTGATTAACACGGTCCCCCTCGGAGCCCACGCGGTCGAGGATTTGGATGTCGTGGTTGCCGGGGCGTGGATCAATCTCCGTAGGAAAACCCCAGACGGCCTGATCGCAAACTGATCTTCATCCGTCGGCTGCGCGAGGAGGGCGCACAAGCGCTCCCATGCTGCATCGTCGGGTGACTCGGGGAGGTCTACTAAGCCACCCCACGATCCCGGGTGCTCTAATGCGACGACTCTCCCCAGACCCCACACCAGGGCTGCTGACGGGCATCGGATCAAATCGTCGGCGCTGACCGATACCGCGCCCTGCGTTAGGCACCACAAAGGAACGTCCAAGTGGACATCGCCCATTGCTTGCACAAGATTTAATGTCTTGACCGCGCCGCTATCGGAGAATTCGGACCCGTGAATCCCTAAGAACGATATGACACCAGATATGTGTGAACCGAGATCTTTTAGGGAAGCGCCCATCAATGATCGATTGAAGTCCGGCTCGAAAATTGTGATAATCGTGACTAAGGCGCCGTGCGCTTCGAGCGCTGCAGCACATCCAATTACTGGGTCAGTCTTTGCAAGTTCGCTTGGAACTATCAGCAACCAAATGCCGGACAGCGTGGTCGAACTCGGCGTTGTTGGGGAAGACAGCCATGTCACCTGATAGCGCCAGGAATCAAGCTCGGACTGTGTGCGCTCCGCGCGACGCCATGAAGACAATGCAGGTAGCACGGTCTGCATGGCACTGGCGGTGACACCTATAGAATCAGCCAAGCCATCAACGTCTTCCCGCTCGACCGCCTCCCAAAAACGGGATTCAACGTTCTGGGCCTGTGGTTGACTGGCGGGATCGCCTTGACCGATACGGTTGGCGTCGAGCCAGAACCGTTGCCGCTGGAAGGCGTAGGTGGGCAGGTTAACTGTCTGGGTGCTGCGGCCGTCGAACACCGACTGCCAATCCACAGGAATGCCGGAGGTGGAAAGTCGTGCTGCAGCGCGCAATACGGCGACGGATTCAGGTTTATCGGTGGACAGTGCCGACACTGACACGGTCGGCTCGGCAGATTTCAAGGATTGCTCGATAGCTGCGCCCAACCCGCTGGCTGGACCGACTTCAATGAAGCAGCTAGCCCCCATGGCTTCCAACGAAGCGACACTATCGGCGAAACGGACTGGACGGCGGATGTGGTCCACCCAGTAACCTGCCGACCCGTAGTCGGCGTTGGCCAGCTGACCAGTCACGTTCGAAATCAGTGGAATCTGCGGTTGCTCCACAACGATTTCAGAAGCGAGCCGAGCGAACTCCTCCAACATCGGCTCCATCAACGATGAATGAAAGGCATGCGAAACCGCAAGTTCGTGCGCCCTGTAGCCCCTATCCGCCAATCGATTAGCGATCAAACGGACTGCCGCCTGATCACCAGAGATCACGACTGACCCTGGCGCATTGAGCGCCGCGATATCGACCCCTTCAACCAGCAAAGGCTCGACTTCATGCTGGCTGGCGGCTACCGCGACCATCGCTCCACCGGCGGGCAGGGCCTGCATCAGTCGGCCCCGCGCTGAAACTAATTTAGCCGCGTCCTGCAGGCTCAAAACGCCAGCCACTTGTGCAGCGGCCAGCTCTCCTACCGAATGGCCTATCACGTAATCCGGAACGACACCCCAGAAGCGCAGCAACGCAAACAGTGCGACCTCGACAGCAAACAACGACGGCTGGGCGAACTCCGTTGAATTGAGCAGGCCTTCATCGTCGCCCCACATAACTTGGCGTAGCGGCAACCGCAGATACTGGTCCAGCGCATCAACAACGTCATCAAACGCCGCCGCGAATACCGGGAATTGTTCATAAAGCTGCGCGCCCATGCCCAACCGCTGTGATCCCTGGCCGGGAAACACCATTACAGTCTCGCCCGCTGCGCGGGCCCGGCCCACCACTACATCGGCGCCCAAGTCACCAGAAGCCAACTCGGCCAACCCGCGCTGCAACTGGTGACGATCCGCACCCACAACTACTGCGCGATGCTCAAACATCGATCGAGTGGCTATCAATGACCACCCCAGGTCGATTGCATCGACAACTGGATCATCGTCAAGGCGCGTCAACAATCGGCTCGCCTGCGCAGACAACGCCTCAGCCGACTTCGCTGAAATCACCCAGGGCACAAACGATAATCCCGTGCCTGCATCGGTGATTGTTGCGCAGGGAGATTGTGCGGGGCTGCAGTCCTCGGGGGTTTGTGTGGGGTTGGGGGTGGGGGGTTGTTGGAGGATGAGGTGGGCGTTGGTGCCGCTGATGCCGAATGAGGACACCGCCGCGGTGCGGGGGTGGTCGGTGTTGGGCCATTGGATGGGCTCGGTTAGGAGTTGGACTGTGCCGCTGGACCAGTCGATGTGGGGGCTGGGTTGGTCGACGTGCAAGGTGGCGGGCAAGGTGGCGTGGGTGATGGCTTGGATCATCTTGACCACACCGGCGGCGCCGGCGGCGGCTTGGGTGTGGCCGATGTTGGATTTGATGGATCCCAGCCAAAGCGGTTGATCGGGCGTGTGGTGGTGGCCGTAGGTGGCGTGTAGGGCGCCGGCTTCGATGGGGTCACCCAGTGTGGTGCCGGTGCCGTGGGCTTCGACGGCGTCGACCTGGTCGTGGGTGAGGCCGGCGTTGGCTAGTGCTTGGTTGATGACGCGTTGTTGTGACGGGCCGTGGGGTGCGGTCAGTCCGTTGGATGCGCCGTCTTGGTTGATCGCCGATCCAGCGACGATCGCAAGGACCGGGTGGTTGTTGCGGCGGGCCTCGGAGAGCCGTTCAAGGACCAAGACCGCGGCGCCTTCACCCCAGCCGGTGCCATCGGCGGTAGCGGCGAAAGCTTTGCAGCGTCCATCTGGGGCCAGGCCGCGTTGGCGGGAGAACTCGGTGAAAATCGCAGGTGTGCTCATCACGGTGACGCCGCCGGCCAGTGCTAGCTGGGATTCGTTGTTGCGTAAGGATTGGCAGGCCAGGTGAATTGCCACCAGCGATGACGAGCAGGCGGTGTCAACGGTGATCGCTGGACCTTCTAGGCCCAAGGTGTAGGCGATACGGCCGGACATGACGCTAGTCGCGCCGCCGGTCATCGCATACCCCTCAGCGCCATCGGAGTTGGTGGCGCCGTAGGACTGGGCCCAGGCTCCGACGAACACCCCGGTGGAGGTGCCGGCCAAGGTGTGCGCGGGAATACCCGCGGTTTCTAGCGCTTCCCAGCACACCTCCAGCAGCAGCCGCTGCTGGGGGTCCATCGCGCGTGCCTCCCGTGGAGAGATCCCAAAGAACCCGGCATCAAAACCTGCCGCATCGTCAAGGAACGCGCCGTAACGGGTGTAGGTTTTGCCGACCGCGTCCGGATCGGGATCAAACAATCCCTCCACATCCCAACCCCGATCGGCCGGAAAATTACCCACCACATCACGGCCAGCGATCACCAAGTCCCACAACTGATCCGCTGATGCGACACCACCGGGGAAACGACACGCCATCCCCACCACCGCCACCGGCTCCTCGGTACGACCAGCTGCGATCACCACCGGAGCCGGCACCAGGGCACCGATGCCAGGGATCTGTTCAAGCAGATGCTCGGCCACCGCATGGGGTGTGGGGTGATCGAAGATAAGAGTGGACGAAAGGTTGAGGCCGGTCGCAGTTTGGAGGTGGTCGCGCAGTTCAAGGGCGGTCAGCGAATCAAATCCGAGGTCTTTGAATGACTCATGAGTATCGAGACTCTCAGTTGAGGCGTACCCGAGAACGGATGCGGCTTGATCAAGGACCAACTTCCGGGTGACTGCACGCTGTTCTGTCGCCGTTAGTCCGGCTAATTTGCTCGTCAGGAGCGTCTCCGTCGATGCAGAGCTCGAGCGCATCGACTCGCGGTAAGCCATTACCTCTGTGATTTCGTGTAGGAAGGGCCTCGGTCGCGCCAAAGCGAATGTGGGGTAGAACCGATCCCAGTTGACGCTCGCAACAGTCAATGTTGCTTGCGGTCTGTCAATGGCGTCGCTTAGCGCCTGCACAGCTAAATCTGCTGACATCGATTTCAAGCCAATAAGGTTTAGTCCCGAAGCGGATGGCCGGTCTCCCATGCCGCCGCCAGCCCACAGTCCCCAAGCGACCGATGTTGCTGGTAACCCCAACGTGCGCCGTTTCTCGGCGAGCGAATCTAAGAATGCGTTAGCGGCAGCATATGCGCCTTGACTTTTGCCGCCCCAGATTCCGGCTACTGACGAGAACATGACAAACGCTGATAGTGTGAGGTTAGACGTGATGTCACTCAATACTTGGGCACCGTGAACCTTCGGCGCCAATTCGTCACTAAAGGATTCGTCCTCGAGTTCTGTTAGCAGAGTTGGCTGGTGTCGTCCTGCAAGATGAAAGACCGCATCAAGGGATTTACCTGCTATTGCAGCCTCGACTGAAGTGCGGTCTGTCACGTCGCAGGCGTGCACTGTCACACTGGCGCCAGCCGCGCGGAGGTCATCCACTAGCTCTGTAGCTCCATCGGCTGCCATCCCGCGACGGCTGGTTAAGAGCAAATCTACCGATTCATATTTGTGGGCCAACCACCTTGCGACGTGTGCGCCTAACGCGCCTGTGCCGCCTGTGATTAACACGGTCCCCCTCGGAGCCCACGCGGTCGAGGATTTGGATGTCGTGGTTGCCGGGGCGTGGATCAATCTCCGTAGGAAAACCCCAGACGGCCTGATCGCAAACTGATCTTCATCCGTCGGCTGCGCGAGGAGGGCGCACAAGCGCTCCCATGCTGCATCGTCGGGTGACTCGGGGAGGTCTACTAAGCCACCCCACGATCCCGGGTGCTCTAATGCGACGACTCTCCCCAGACCCCACACCAGGGC
This sequence comes from Mycobacterium ulcerans subsp. shinshuense, assembly GCF_002355775.1. Lineage (NCBI taxonomy): Bacteria > Bacillati > Actinomycetota > Actinomycetes > Mycobacteriales > Mycobacteriaceae > Mycobacterium > Mycobacterium ulcerans. The sequence continues at coordinate 78,565 of NZ_AP017625.1, forward strand.
TGCTGACGGGCATCGGATCAAATCGTCGGCGCTGACCGATACCGCGCCCTGCGTTAGGCACCACAAAGGAACGTCCAAGTGGACATCGCCCATTGCTTGCACAAGATTTAATGTCTTGACCGCGCCGCTATCGGAGAATTCGGACCCGTGAATCCCTAAGAACGATATGACACCAGATATGTGTGAACCGAGATCTTTTAGGGAAGCGCCCATCAATGATCGATTGAAGTCCGGCTCGAAAATTGTGATAATCGTGACTAAGGCGCCGTGCGCTTCGAGCGCTGCAGCACATCCAATTACTGGGTCAGTCTTTGCAAGTTCGCTTGGAACTATCAGCAACCAAATGCCGGACAGCGTGGTCGAACTCGGCGTTGTTGGGGAAGACAGCCATGTCACCTGATAGCGCCAGGAATCAAGCTCGGACTGTGTGCGCTCCGCGCGACGCCATGAAGACAATGCAGGTAGCACGGTCTGCATGGCACTGGCGGTGACACCTATAGAATCAGCCAAGCCATCAACGTCTTCCCGCTCGACCGCCTCCCAAAAACGGGATTCAACGTTCTGGGCCTGTGGTTGACTGGCGGGATCGCCTTGACCGATACGGTTGGCGTCGAGCCAGAACCGTTGCCGCTGGAAGGCGTAGGTGGGCAGGTTAACTGTCTGGGTGCTGCGGCCGTCGAACACCGACTGCCAATCCACAGGAATGCCGGAGGTGGAAAGTCGTGCTGCAGCGCGCAATACGGCGACGGATTCAGGTTTATCGGTGGACAGTGCCGACACTGACACGGTCGGCTCGGCAGATTTCAAGGATTGCTCGATAGCTGCGCCCAACCCGCTGGCTGGACCGACTTCAATGAAGCAGCTAGCCCCCATGGCTTCCAACGAAGCGACACTATCGGCGAAACGGACTGGACGGCGGATGTGGTCCACCCAGTAACCTGCCGACCCGTAGTCGGCGTTGGCCAGCTGACCAGTCACGTTCGAAATCAGTGGAATCTGCGGTTGCTCCACAACGATTTCAGAAGCGAGCCGAGCGAACTCCTCCAACATCGGCTCCATCAACGATGAATGAAAGGCATGCGAAACCGCAAGTTCGTGCGCCCTGTAGCCCCTATCCGCCAATCGATTAGCGATCAAACGGACTGCCGCCTGATCACCAGAGATCACGACTGACCCTGGCGCATTGAGCGCCGCGATATCGACCCCTTCAACCAGCAAAGGCTCGACTTCATGCTGGCTGGCGGCTACCGCGACCATCGCTCCACCGGCGGGCAGGGCCTGCATCAGTCGGCCCCGCGCTGAAACTAATTTAGCCGCGTCCTGCAGGCTCAAAACGCCAGCCACTTGTGCAGCGGCCAGCTCTCCTACCGAATGGCCTATCACGTAATCCGGAACGACACCCCAGAAGCGCAGCAACGCAAACAGTGCGACCTCGACAGCAAACAACGACGGCTGGGCGAACTCCGTTGAATTGAGCAGGCCTTCATCGTCGCCCCACATAACTTGGCGTAGCGGCAACCGCAGATACTGGTCCAGCGCATCAACAACGTCATCAAACGCCGCCGCGAATACCGGGAATTGTTCATAAAGCTGCGCGCCCATGCCCAACCGCTGTGATCCCTGACCGGGAAACACCATTACAGTCTCGCCCGCTGCGCGGGCCCGGCCCACCACTACATCGGCGCCCAAGTCACCAGAAGCCAACTCGGCCAACCCGCGCTGCAACTGGTGACGATCCGCACCCACAACTACTGCGCGATGCTCAAACATCGATCGAGTGGCTATCAATGACCACCCCAGGTCGATTGCATCGACAACTGGATCATCGTCAAGGCGCGTCAACAATCGGCTCGCCTGCGCAGACAACGCCTCAGCCGACTTCGCTGAAATCACCCAGGGCACAAACGATAATCCCGTGCCTGCATCGGTGATTGTTGCGCAGGGAGATTGTGCGGGGCTGCAGTCCTCGGGGGTTTGTGTGGGGTTGGGGGTGGGGGGTTGTTGGAGGATGAGGTGGGCGTTGGTGCCGCTGATGCCGAATGAGGACACCGCCGCGGTGCGGGGGTGGTCGGTGTTGGGCCATTGGATGGGCTCGGTTAGGAGTTGGACTGTGCCGCTGGACCAGTCGATGTGGGGGCTGGGTTGGTCGACGTGCAAGGTGGCGGGCAAGGTGGCGTGGGTGATGGCTTGGATCATCTTGACCACACCGGCGGCGCCGGCGGCGGCTTGGGTGTGGCCGATGTTGGATTTGATGGATCCCAGCCAAAGCGGTTGATCGGGCGTGTGGTGGTGGCCGTAGGTGGCGTGTAGGGCGCCGGCTTCGATGGGGTCACCCAGTGTGGTGCCGGTGCCGTGGGCTTCGACGGCGTCGACCTGGTCGTGGGTGAGGCCGGCGTTGGCTAGTGCTTGGTTGATGACGCGTTGTTGTGACGGGCCGTGGGGTGCGGTCAGTCCGTTGGATGCGCCGTCTTGGTTGATCGCCGATCCAGCGACGATCGCAAGGACCGGGTGGTTGTTGCGGCGGGCCTCGGAGAGCCGTTCAAGGACCAAGACCGCGGCGCCTTCACCCCAGCCGGTGCCATCGGCGGTAGCGGCGAAAGCTTTGCAGCGTCCATCTGGGGCCAGGCCGCGTTGGCGGGAGAACTCGGTGAAAATCGCAGGTGTGCTCATCACGGTGACGCCGCCGGCCAGTGCTAGCTGGGATTCGTTGTTGCGTAAGGATTGGCAGGCCAGGTGAATTGCCACCAGCGATGACGAGCAGGCGGTGTCAACGGTGATCGCTGGACCTTCTAGGCCCAAGGTGTAGGCGATACGGCCGGACATGACGCTAGTCGCGCCGCCGGTCATCGCATACCCCTCAGCGCCATCGGAGTTGGTGGCGCCGTAGGACTGGGCCCAGGCTCCGACGAACACCCCGGTGGAGGTGCCGGCCAAGGTGTGCGCGGGAATACCCGCGGTTTCTAGCGCTTCCCAGCACACCTCCAGCAGCAGCCGCTGCTGGGGGTCCATCGCGCGTGCCTCCCGTGGAGAGATCCCAAAGAACCCGGCATCAAAACCTGCCGCATCGTCAAGGAACGCGCCGTAACGGGTGTAGGTTTTGCCGACCGCGTCCGGATCGGGATCAAACAATCCCTCCACATCCCAACCCCGATCGGCCGGAAAATTACCCACCACATCACGGCCAGCGATCACCAAGTCCCACAACTGATCCGCTGATGCGACACCACCGGGGAAACGACACGCCATCCCCACCACCGCCACCGGCTCCTCGGTACGACCAGCTGCGATCACCACCGGAGCCGGCACCAGGGCACCGATGCCAGGGATCTGTTCAAGCAGATGCTCGGCCACCGCATGGGGTGTGGGGTGATCGAAGATAAGAGTGGACGAAAGGTTGAGGCCGGTGTTGTGGGTGAGGGTGTTGCGCAGTTCAAGGGCGGTCAGCGAATCGATTCCGAGGTCTTTGAACGCGGTGGCTGGGCTGATGCTTTCGGGGGTGTGGTGGCCCAGCACGGTGGCGGTGGCCGCGGCCACGAGGGTGGCCAGTGTTTGTTGTTGCTGTTGGGGGCTAAGTCCGTTGAGGCGGGCAGCGAGATCGGTTGCGGCAGAAGCCGCCCGGCGCCGTGGTGTGGTGATCAGCGCAGACAGGATCGGGGCCAGGGTGTTGTCGCGGGCGTGTCGGGCCAGGGTGTGGGTGTTGATCGGGGCGGGTATCGAAACGGGCCGTCCGGTGGCGAGGGCGGCATCGAACAGGGCCAGTCCGTGGCTGGTGGCGATGGGCATCAAACCCAGGCGGGTCATGCGGGCTAGATCTACATCGGTTAGATGCGCGGTGACACCGGTGCGGGTCTGCCAGTAGCCCCAGGCCAGGCTGGTCGCGGGCAAGCCCAGGCGGTGGCGGTAGTCGGCGAGAGCATCTAACGCGGTGTTGGCTGCCGCGTAGTTACCCTGACCGGGACTGCCTATCATTCCGGCCATGGACGAGAACATGATGAATGCAGACAGGTTGTGTTCGTAGGTGAGTTGGTGCAGCTGCCATGCCGCGTCGATTTTGGGGGCCAGCACCTGGTCGAGTTGATCGCCGGTCAACTCGGTGATTGGGGTGTCGGCCAATACCGCGGCGGTGTGCACTACCGCGGTTAAACGGTGTTGTGTGGGCACTGAATTGACCAGGGCGGCCAGTGCTTCGGGGTCGCTGATATCGCAGGCCGTGATGGTGACATGAGCACCTAGATCGGTGAGCCGCTGCTGCAGATCGGTGGCACCGTGGGCCTGAGGTCCGCGCCGCGAGGTCAACAACAGATGCCGGACACCATGGGCAGAAACCAGATGCTCGGCAAACAAGGCACCCAGCGTCCCGGTCCCCCCGGTGATCAACACCGTGCCCTCAGGATCTACCACCACCGGCGCAGTGAGCGCACCGTCACTGCTGTGTCGGGTCAGGCGGGGGATGTGGATGGTGTCGCGGCGTATGGCCAGTTGGTTTTCGCGGGTTGGCAGGGTTAGGGCGGTGGTGAGGGTGTCGCTGTTGGTGTTGTCGTCGGTGTCGAGCAGTGTGAAGCGTCCGGGGTGTTCGTTTTGGGCGCTGCGGATCAGGCCCCACACTGCGGCGTGGGCTAGGTCGGGGACCGGGTCGTGGGCACTGGTGCTGACGCCGTGGCGGGTCACGATGACCAGTCGGGTGCCGGTGGTGTCGGGGTGAGTGAGCCAGTCCTGCACCACGGTAAGTGTTTGGCGGGTCAGGGTGTGTATCCGAGAAGACACCGCGGTGTCGGATGCTTGGTGTGCCTGGAGCTCTTCGTTGCTGGGCACCGGTACCGGCCACACAACCACGTCTGCTTCGGTGGTGCTGGTGTGCAGGTCGGTGCTGGTGTGTAGGTCGTGCAGGTAGCGGGGCAGCTGTTGAGTGGGTTCGGCGATCACCCGATACCGCAGGGCATCGGTGTCGGTGTCGGTGTCGGTCGTGGTGTCGGGGTGTGGTGGCCAGCTCAGGTGTAGTAGGCCAGCTGCCGTGGCTGCCGGAGCAGACCCTGTGGCGGTGGTGAGGGGGCGGGTGATCAATGAATCGATGATCGCCACCGGGGCTCCGGTGGTGTCACTGGTGTGCACGGTGATGGCATCGGTGTTGGTACGGGTCAGCCGTACCCGCAATCGGGTGGCGTGGGTGGCGTGCAAACTGATGCCGGTAAAGGCGTAGGGCAGCCGCACCTGGTCACCGGTGTCTGCGGTGTTGGTGTCATCGGTGTTGTTGGTGGGGGGTTGGGTCAGGGCGAGTAGGGGGTGTAAAGCGGCGTCGAATAGGGCGGGGTGGATGCCGTAGCCGTCGATGTCGGTGTCTTCGGGTAGTTCAACTTCGGCGTAGATGACATCGGGTGTGGCGTGGTCACGCCATATCCGTTGCACACCTTGGAATGTTGGGCCGTAGTTGTAGCCCTGTGCAGCTAGGTCGTCGTAGAAGTCATCCACCTCGATCGCGGCTGTGCCGGGTGGAGGCCACGGCACAGGCGTTAGGGGGAGGTGGTTGTGGTCGGCGGTTTGTGCGGTCAGGACTGCGCTGGCATGCAGAACCCACTCGGGTTGTTCATCGCCGGTGGTGGTGTTGTCATGGCCGATATGTGGGCGCGAGTGGATGTTAAGAGACTGCCGGCCCATGTCATCGGTGTCGGTGACGGTGATCTGTAGATCCGCGGTGTCGTGGCCAGCGAGCAGCAGGGGGGTGTGCACGATCAGTTCGTTGACCGAGGAATATCCGGCACGGTCAGCGACATGCAGCGCTAGCTCGACAAATCCGGTGTTCGGGAACAGCACGGCTGATTCGACGGCGTGTTCGTTTAGCCATGGTTGGGTGCGTGGGCTGATCCGGCCGGTGAACACCCATCCGCGGTTTTCGGCCAGTTCGGTGGCGGTGTCTAGCAGCGGATGCATGGCGTGGGTATTGGCCCCGCTGAAATCACCGGCGGTGGGCAGCAGCCAGTAACGCTGATGCTGGAAAGCGTAGGTGGGCAGTGTGAGGGGGCGGGCCTGGCAGTAAAGAACATTCCAGGATGGGCTGATGCCATGGCAGTGCAGCTGGCCGAGTGCTGCAGCGAACGCGACAGCATCAGGGCGATCCTTGCGTAGAGCTGGCACTGCTGCGCCGCCGCCGCCGGCTTGTTCGACGGTGTCGGTGATCGCTTGTGTCAACACCGGGTGAGGTGAGAGTTCCAGGAAAACCTGCTCACCCGCCCCGAGCAGGGCAGCGACAGTGTCATGGAACCGGACAGTGTTACGTAGCTGTTGGGTCCAATAGTCAGGTGAGGCGAGTTGGTCGTGGCGGGCGATCTGCCCGGTGAGGTTGGACAAGATGGGCAAGGTGGGTGCGGTGAAGGTGAGTTGGGCCGCGATCTGGCGGAATTGTTCGAGGATGGGGTCCATATGTGGAGAGTGGAAAGCGTGACTGACCTGCAGTCGGGTGGTACGTCGATCTTGGGCAATGAAGTGCTCGCCGATTTGTTCGAGGCTGTCGTGATCTCCTGACAGTACGATCGACGTTGCTCCGTTGATCGCGGCGATGGACACGGCGTGGTCTAGGCCTTCAAGCAGCGGTTGTACTTCTGCTTCGCTGGCTTGTAGCGCGAGCATCGTCCCGCCGGGCGTGCAGGATTGCATCAGTCGTCCTCGGCTTGTGACCAAGGTGGCTGCGTCTTGCAGTGACAGCACACCGGCGGCGTATGCCGCGGTGAGTTCTCCGATGGAGTGGCCTAGCAGGTAGTCCGGGTGGATACCGGCGTGGGTGAACAATCGATGTAGAGCGGTTCCCAGCGCGAACAACGCCGGTTGTGCATAGAAGGTCTGGTCCAGCAGTTGCGCCATGGCAGTGTCTTGTTGGCTGAACATCACCTCAAGCAACGCAACATCGAGATGCGGGTTCAGCGCCGCAGCGACCTCGTCGAGGGCGTGGGCGAACACGGGGAATTGGCGGTAGAGATCTGCGCCCATGCCGGGGTATTGACTGCCCTGTCCGGGGAACACGAACACTGTTTTGCCGGGGCCCTGTGGGGTCAGCAGGCCTCTGCTCAGCAGGGGGTGTGTGCCGTTGTTGGCCAGGGCGTGCAGTGCGGCCAGCGCATCGGTTGTGTCGTGGTTGTTTTCGCTGTGGTGCTCAATGCTGGTGGTGATGGTGGCGCGGTGGGGGTGGTGGCTGCGTGTGGTAGCCAGGCTGTGGGCTACATCGATCGGATCCAGATCGGGGTGGGCGCTGAGATGCTGGTACAGACGGGCCGCTTGTGCGCTTAACCCCGGCGCTGAACGCGCTGACAACGGCCACACCAGTACACCCACTGCGGGATCAGAACCCACTGCGGGATCAGAACCTGTTGTGGTGTCGGGGGTTTGTGTGGTGTCGGGGGTGGGGGGTTGTTGGAGGACGAGGTGGGCGTTGGTGCCACCCATGGAAAAAGATGACACGCCCGCCGTTAGCGGTTTGTCTAAGTCCGGCCATTCACTGAGAGTGGTTTGGACGCGGAGCCCTAGCTGCTCTAGCGGGATTTTTGGGTTAGGAACCGTGTAGTTGAGGCTGGGGGGAAGCTGGCGATGATGAACGGCAAGGGCAGTCTTGATTAGGCCGAGGATTCCTGCGGCGCCTTCGAGGTGACCGATATTGGTTTTGATTGACCCGACTAGCAGCGGGCTGCGCGGGACCGTGGATGTGCCGAAGACGGAGTGAAGCGAGTGGGCTTCGGTGGGATCGCCGAGTCGGGTGCCGGTGCCATGTAGCTCGACGTATTGGACTTCTGAGGGGTCGATTTCGGCTCGTTCATAAGCTTGAAGGAGCGCTTGACGCTGGCCGTCGACTCCGGGCGCTGTCAAGTCTTGAGTGGTGCCGTCGTTGTTGACTGAGCTGCCGCGGATCACACAGTAAATATGGTTGCCGTCGGCTAGGGCGTCGTTGAGACGTTTGAGGACGACGACGCCGCCGCCTTCGCCACGAACGTATCCGTTGGCACGTGCGTCGAAGGTGTAGCAGCGTCCGTCAGGTGAAAGGGCTCCAAAGTGTGCTGCGCTCAGTGCGGCGGCGAGGCTGAGGTTAAGGTGAATACCACCCGCGATAGCAAGTGAAGTTTCTTCTCTGCGCAAGCTTTCCATTGCCACGTGCACAGCCACCAGTGAGGACGATTGCCCGGTATCGATGACCAAACTAGGTCCGCGTAGACCGAGTGTGTAGGAGACACGGTTGGCTATGAGGCTGCGGTGAGTCCCCGCAAAGGTATGTGCAGTCATCGCTGCGCGGTAGGTCACCGCGGTCGTGTAATCATCGCTCATGGCGCCGGTAAACACCCCGCTACTGCTACCGGAAAGATGTTCTGGCACGATTCGAGCATCTTCGAGTGCTGCCCAGGTCAGTTCAAGCATCAATCGTTGCTGCGGATCCATCGACCCAGCTTCGGAGGGGTTAATTCCGAAGAACGCGGCGTCAAACCCTTCGACGTCATCAAGAAAGGCGCCATGCCGAAGCGCTGATCGTTGCTCATCGGTCAGTCGGTGAGCAACGAGGCCGTCTAAATTCCAACGTGCAGAAGGTATCTCATCGACCACACTGATCCCGTCTCGCAGCAGCGCCCACAGAGCGTCCGGATCAGATGCGCCAGGAACCCGGCAAGACATTCCGACCACTGCGACTGCATCACCCAACACCCGACCTCCCCTGCAGTTTTGGTGAGCATCTCCGAAGATCACGCACCCTAAATTGGGTACTATCACGTTAATTAAAATATGTAGTAGCGCAGTTGGCTGTAGTGCTGGATCAGCTTTGCATCGTTAGTATTTCAGGCGGCAGCATCGAGAACGGTGACCTCATACCCGACCGCGAACCGGTCAGCCATTTCGGTTCGCGAATCGATGGCGCTGAGCAGATGTCGTTTGGCGTTACGCCGCGACCGCACCAACACGTCTGAAACGTTGCCGTCCTGGTCGATCGCACGCCACAGACAACGGGTGATCCCGTTGACCTTCACCAACACCTCGGCCAAGTGCCACTTGTCGCCCGGGCGGGGACGACGTCGATGCAACTTGCCCACCCGCTGACCCCTTCCTAGTCCTTCCCAGTCCTTCCAGGTCGCCGATGCACACCAACGTGACAATGACCCGCCAACTGCGGCCCCAGCACACCCCGGGATCCGCTAGCGGCACAACCGAAACCATCAGCACCACCGGTTAACATCACCCACCGAGGCCAGAACCTTCGCAGCCCAATTTACACCGAACTCCACCCACTGTTGCAAGAAAAATCTTGAATCCACAACGTCTTCTAGAGCCGAGTGCCTTTGACGCAGATGTCATTTGATCTCACGGGCCACAGGGCAATGGGCCACGGGGCAATGAGTGTGGCTGCATCGGGCAGCCTACTCCGCGGGGGCAGGTAACCCAGTGCGGAGTGACGATGCCGATGATTGTGTTCGTGGTTGAAATCGTCCATGACCACGCGGTCTTCGAGTGGGTTGGTCCAGCGGCTGCGGTAGAGGCACTCCCTTCGTAGCCGGTTGTTGAACGATTCGATGTAGCGTTGTTCCACGGGGTTCTGGGCTGGATGTAGCACAGCCCTACCTTGCGGTCGCAGAACTGTCGCAGCGCTTGGGAAATGAGCTCAGGGCCATTGTCCATCCGCAGCACCTTCGGTGGGCCGCCGGCCGCGGCGAACACCCACTCGAGCCCGGCGATGAGCCGCTCGGCGGTAATCGAGCGCTCCACGATGTTCAGCAACGATTCTCGGATGTGCTCGTCGACCATTGAGGCGATCTTGACCGCTTTGCTGTCTGTGGTGAAGTCGAACTGGAAATCCATCGCCACAACACCTTCGGCGCATCTGCCTCGCCGTGCGGGGCGGTGCAGGCATCAGCACGTTTGCGCGGCTGTGCACTCGAGGCTGCAGCCCCCTGTTTTCGCTGCCGGTGTTGTTCACGTCGCGGTGCTCGTCGTGGCGCAGGGTCGCCCTCACGCAGCGAAACCCATGGCAGAGGTGTTTGGCGGACTAGGTCCGCAGCCACTGCCGTAGCAGGGCATCAGGGTCAGCCAGGGTAGCCGCGAGCGGGGTGCGGCGATAGGTGGAGTGGGCACGCCCGACCGCCTTGCACGCCAGCCGTTCCGACATGCCCAGAACCTCTTTGAGCATGTCCACGGCTCGGCGTTTGGCGTCCGGGCTCAGAATTTTCCAGTGATGATTGGATGGGTGCTGGCCGGATGGTGTGACCCCGAAGTTTCCAGTGATGATTGGGTGCTGGCCGGATGGTGTGGCCCCGAAGTTTCCTGGCCGACGATTTGTGCCTTGCGTAGGACCTGTCGACCCTGCGGCCAGCACCTAGCCCCAAGGAACCAGGGGCGCCGCCCGCGCAGGATGTGACCTCATAGGAGCGTGCTCGCCCGCAGCCCGTCACTGGCCTGTCCGCCCTGCTCGGCGATGCCCGACGACAGGAAGGACAACCGGTATGGGCCGGAGTTCACGAGCCATCATCGGCGGCGTGGATACGCACGCAGCAACTCATCACGGCGCGGTCATCGATTCACGTGGCCGGCTGCTCGCTGACGCCGAATACCCGGCCTCGGGGCGCGGTTATGCCGCGATGCTGACGTGGATGCGCAGCAAAGGAAACCTCACGAAAGTTGGCGTCGAAGGAACCGGCGCCTACGGGGCCGGGCTTGCCCGCTACCTGCACGAGCAGGGCGTCGAGGTGCTTGAGGTGCCCCGCCCCGACCGGCGCATCCGTCGGCAGCGCGGCAAGAGCGACCCGATCGATGCTGAAGCCGCGGCACGAACCGTCTTGGCAGGTCGGGCAAGCGGAGCTCCGAAGCTAGTCGATGGGCCGATCGAAGCCATCCGCATGCTGCGGGTAGCCCGCAGCGGTGCGGTCAAAGCCAAAACCGCCGCGGTCAACGCCCTGCGCGCGATGCTCATCACTACGCCCGACACGCTGCGTTCTCAGCTACACGGCCTGTCTTCGGCCCAACTCGTTGCCGCATGCACCAAGTTACGTCCCGACGCGGCTAATCTCACCGACCCGGTTCAAGCCGCCAAAGCCGCGTTGCGTTCGATCGCGACCCGCACACGCCAGCTCGAACTCGAATCACAGGCTCTGCGAACCCAACTCGACGGACTCATCAAATCGGTCGCGCCCGCCACCAGCGCCGTCTTCGGGCTCGGGCCAGACACCGCATCCGCGCTGCTGGTCACCATCGGAGACAACCCCGACCGGCTACGCAGCGAGGCGGCGTTCGCCCGCCTATGCGGAGTAGCCCCGATCCCCGCCTCATCCGGGAAAACCCACCGCCATCGGCTACACCGCGGCGGCGACAGAACCGGCAACCGCGCCCTGCACATCGCCGCAGTCGTGCGCCTGCGCTACGACCCACGCAGCCGCGCCTACGCCGACCGCCGCACCTCCGAAGGCCTATCGAAGCCCGAAATCATCCGCTGCCAGAAGCGTTACCTTGCCCGTGAAGTCTTTGACGCGCTACGCACTGACTTCACCAAACTCAACACTTGACATCTATAGGAGCGTCCTTGGCGACCTCCCGCAGGGCGTCCTTCACCAGCTCGGTCTCGGCCGGCAGCCGCTTCAGGCGGGTGTTCTGTTCCCGCAGTTCTTTGAGCTCCTTGCCCGCGTCCACGTCCACGCGCCGTAGCCGCATCGCCAGTCGTACAGCGTGGACGGCGACACCTCCAGCTCGGCCGCGATCTCTTCGTTGATCTTGCCCGCCGCGGCCAGCTCATCAGCGCGGCGCAGCTTGCGCACCACGTCCTCGGCCGAATACCCCTTACGACCAGCCCCGTCGACTCATCGTCCCTCCACGCCCTCATTCGGGGCATATGACCTCCTGATGATCACTCTGCCCTCGACTCCCGCAACGGCGGACCTACAGCATGGGCACAGATCAGGCGGACTCATTGGCTGGGGACACGCGACCATCTTCGTGGCAAATGACGCCCACCGAATCGTCTCCCTCTCTGATCGTTTAGACCGAAGTTAGCGGGCCTGGTCGGGTGGATTTATGAATTGACCTGCGGGTTTTGGGGTTTGGCGGGTTGGCGTTGGTGGCTACGCGGCGCTGGTGAGGGGGATGGTGGTTCCGATGAGGTCAAAGGCGTGTTGTTGGTCGGGGGTGGGGTGGCGAGCATCGGGATCGGGTTGGTGGTGTGGGTGAAGTTGACGTCGTTGCGGGTCAGGGTTGCCAGGTGCTCGAGCAGGCCGCTGAAGCTGCGTAGCGTGGCTCCGTTGGCGTCTTGGTGGCGTGCGGCTTTGGTTTTGGCGGCAGCTGAGCGTTGGGCGGGTGCGACAGGGTTTTCCCGGGCTGGTGGGTTTTCGTCGGTATAGGTCATGGGTGCCCAGGCTTTGCGTAGGTGCCACACCAGGTAGCAGGCGAGCATGGCGATCAGGATGTGGGCTTTGACCCGGTCGTCGAGTCGGTGATGAATGGGGCGTAGGTCCAGGTCGTCGGTTTTGATGCTGCGGAAGTCGCGTTCGACGTTGGCGAGGTTTTTATAGCTGACCACGACTGCGGCGGGGTCAAGCTCGTTGGCGGTGACGCTGGTGCGCAGCACGTAGATCCCATCAAGGGCGGCTTCGGCATCGATCTTGGTTTGGTCACGCGTCACGGTCAGTGTGGTGTCGGTGATGTCGAGATGGAAGTGTTTGGCCATCTTGAACTTTGCCAGTACTTTGCCAACTTTCACCCCGATCCGCCCGGCGCCGGCCAGCCGGCCACAAGCTACTGCGGCGATGATCGGCGCCAGCGCAGCCTCGGTGGCGGTCAGCAATTCGGCACGTTTGCGGGCGCGTTGGGTCGCCAACAGTGGGTTACGACACGCGATGAGTCGTTCGCTGGGATAGTCGGGGTGGGTGATGGTGGCCAGGTCTTGGGTATCGAACAGGCTCAGTTGCAGCGGCCCGTCATCACCGGCGAGCTTGGCGATCGCCGGTGCACGCAGCGCGGTGATCCAGCCGAAACCGGTTGCGGTGTCGGGGTCGTTGTTGAGTTCGCGCAGCGCGGCGATACGCGCGGAGGTGATCATGCCGCGATCACCGACAAGAACCAGCCGGTCCAGCCCGAAGCGCTCACGCACTACCTCGACGATGTCGGTGAACGCGGCCGGGTCAGCGGTGTTACCGGCGAACACCCGTATCGCCACTGGGCGCCCAGCGGGGTCGGTGAGCAGCCCGTACTCGATTTGGGGTAGGCCCTTCTTACCGTCACGGGAATACCCGCGTGCAGCCAGATCGCAGCATTGGCCGGTCATCCACGATGAGGACAAGTCAAACAGCGCCATCCGCGACGGATTGACCGAGGCGGCCAGGTGTTTGGCAGCCAACTGTTTTTCGATCGCGTCTTGACGGGCGAGCAGCCAGTCCATCGCCTCATAGATCTCGCCGGTCGATGCGTTGGTCACGTTCAAATCTTCGCCGAGTGTGGTGTCGGCCCACCAGGCCAGCGTGGCCAGCTTGGAGGCAGGTCGGAGCACCCGCGAGATGATCAACCCCAACACCAGATCGCGGGACCGACACCGCGGCCCCAACAGTGCGGGCAGCCCCAGCGTGCGTGCCATGGCCCCCACCGCGGCCACATGCCCATGGGGCAGTGAACGTGTGATCTCACAGACCGACTCGGGCGCTACCAGCGCCTGGCCCTTGAGGCTGGCCTCGACCACGTCGATAACGTGGGCAGGCAGCTTGGACAGATTCGCCAGGGTCTGGTGTCGAATTTTTGCCGTCGCGATAGCTTCGCCGCACCAGCACCGCCTCGTAGCGGCGCGCGTTGCCCGCCTTATCCACATGCGCACTCGGCGTACAGGCTACGTGCATCGCCATCGGCTTGGCTATACCTGAATAGTATCAACATAACCCAACTACAGATACTAGTGACACACCATTCCTAATGGCTACATATTTGGGCCGAAAACGACCCAAAACCAAAGCTCAACCACTAATTTCGCCTACCTCACAGCCGCTAACTTCGGGCTAGTCGCGATCTGGAACATCGCCACCACCAACACCGGCTACCACGATCCCGGAGGGGACTACTTCACCCGGCTCAACCCCCAGAAAGCGTGACACAACGCTGTTCGCCAACTCGAAGCCATGGGCTACCACGTCACCCTCGACCGAGCGTCCTGACCGCTCACCTTCCAAACGCACCTCACGTCAATCTTCTCGTCAGGTGAACAAATTCACTGACGCGTCTTCTGCAAAGCGCAACGTAAGTACCCCGGCGGTGGGCGCTCAATCCGGAAATCTTTGAGAAACCAGACAAGCGGCCGGCGGGCGGCGGCGCCGGATACTGGCGACGCTGTTGTCGTTTGCCGGCCGTTGATCGGCCCTGACGCCCCAGTTCGATGAATCCAGCTTTCACTCGGCCGCGAGATCGACATCTTGTTGCGCGTTGGCCAACCGTTCGGCCAGACATTGCTGGACAAACGACAGGACTGTCGTGTGGTAGTCGCCGGCGGTGTGGCCCAGGCTGATGTTGTGTCCGGCCTCGGGTTGTTCATGCAGGATGAACCGCGGCGCGCCAGAGAACAGGACGGCGATTTCATCTAGCGCTGAACTATCGCGCTGCCAAACCTTTTCGTGTTGGGCGATGCTGAAATGTACCGGCACACGCACAGCAGGGACTAGCTCCAGGAAGGTTCGGCGGGTCCAGTCGGCCATCATCTGCTCCTCGTAGGCCGGGGCGGACGAAGAAATGATGGCCGCGTTGAGGACCTCGGGCGGGTATAGTCGCTGCGGATGCCAGAGCAAATCATAGAGGCCCACCCACCGGTGTTCACCAGTGGCCGTTGTCAGGATTTCTCGGGCCTCGGGCTGATAATGCCAGCCGGTACCAGCCAACTCGATGCCGAGCAGCTCGGCACCGCGCGTCTCGGTGGCCATCCACATCGCCAGTTCGCATCCGTTTGAATGGCCCATTATGAACACCCCGGCCCCGCGTGGCCGCTGCGCCAGGATGCGATCCAGCGCCCCATAGGCCAGCGCGGCCCGCTGGTGGGGCCGGTTCATCGCGTCGGGATCACCCGCCGAGCTGCCGTAGCCGGGCCGGTCAAGGGCCACAACGGTGAATCCCGCCGCCGCGCCGGTGTGCAGCAGGGAAAGCGCGCGGTGGCCAGGGCAGTCGAAATACCGCGCGTTGGTGGCACCGCCATGCAGGGCTAAGATCACGGCCTTAGGCTCCTGATCGGGTTCGGCGACTAGCGCCGACATCGCCACGCCATCGACGTCGACCACTGTGCTGACCACTTCGGGCCAAACAATCATGCGTCGCTCCTCGTCATTGGGTACTGGCAGTGCCGTCGGAATCCCGACCAGGGAAATGCGGTCACCTTGCTCGTCACAATCGGGAAGCCTCGCCATCGGCGCTCAACTCACTAATAAATACGCTCAACTCACAAATAAATAAGGGTCCAGGTGCCTCACCTCATGTTGACAGAGCGGGCCCTGCCCAAGAATACGGGCCCATCTCTCAGTGTTACTGCGATACTCCCTGTGTCGTTCATCCAGTTTCCTATTTTGAGGGCGGTCAACGCTGCCTCATCTTGTAATAAGTTCATTGGTGTTTGGGCACGGTCAATTTTCGTGTCCGAGTGCAGTGTCATGTGCCGTGTTTCCGGTATTGGTATTCGGCGGTCTTCGTGGAATTGCAGGTAGCGGCCCAGGGCGGCAAGGTAACCGTCTACTCCGACCCTCGGTGCATTGATATGCTCGATTCGAGTCAAGACTGTCTCCACATAATCTTCGGTGCTGTTAGTCCCTTCGAGTGGATCCAACAGAACCAGACCCACAAGATCGATGTCAGCGTCTTGTAGACGTGTCATCGTTGCCTGAGCTAGCTCGCAGACAATGGAGTGCGCTACCAGAACAATGGACGTATTTGCGTAGGCGCCTGTGATGGCAGTTGCCAGCGCCTCTGCCGACGTCTCTATCGAATTTGGCAGCTGCGCGTCGTAAAAGCCGGGCGCCGCAATTTCAGCGAAGGTCAGTGAATGAATGTTCGCAGCAGCGAGGCGAGCGTACTCATTCTCTGAGGTAGAGATGCAGATCAGGGTGAGTAGCCCATCAGGAGACGCGTCAGCTATGTCCGTCACGGCCGGGAGCTGGTTGAGTTCAGCCATATTGCTGAAACTTTGGTTCAAATTGGATGCGGCCATCAATAGGTCAGCGCCGGCACGGAATTTGCCCTCATCGATCGCGTGGCTTAGCAGGGACGCAATTGGTCCGATCGGGGTATGGCTTTGGGTGAGTCGGGTGTGCAGGTGTTGGGTTAGCGCGGTGGGTGTGGGGTGATTGAAGATGAGGGTGGGGGGCAGATCCAGGCCGGTGTTGTGGGTGAGGGTGTTGCGCAGTTCGAGGGCGGTCAGCGAATCGATTCCGAGGTCTTTGAACGCGGTGGCTGGGCTGATGCTTTCGGGGGTGTGGTGGCCCAGCACGGTGGCGGTGGCCGCGGCCACGAGGGTGGCCAGTGTTTGTTGTTGCTGTTGGGGGCTAAGTCCGTTGAGGCGGGCAGCGAGATCGGTTGGGGTAGAGGCCGCCCGGCGCCGTGGTGTGGTGATCAGCGCAGACAGGATCGGGGCCAGGGTGTTGTCGCGGGCGTGTCGGGCCAGGGTGTGGGTGTTGATCGGGGCGGGTATCGAAACGGGCTGTCCGGTGGCGAGGGCGGCATCGAACAGGGCCAGTCCGTGGCTGGTGGCGATGGGCATCAAACCCAGGCGGGTCATGCGGGCTAGATCTACATCGGTTAGATGCGCGGTGACACCGGTGCGGGTCTGCCAGTAGCCCCAGGCCAGGCTGGTCGCGGGCAAGCCCAGGCGGTGGCGGTAGTCGGCGAGAGCATCTAACGCGGTGTTGGCTGCCGCGTAGTTACCCTGACCGGGACTGCCTATCATTCCGGCCATGGACGAGAACATGATGAATGCAGACAGGTTGTGTTCGTAGGTGAGTTGGTGCAGCTGCCATGCCGCGTCGATTTTGGGGGCCAGCACCTGGTCGAGTTGATCGCCGGTCAACTCGGTGATTGGGGTGTCGGCCAATACCGCGGCGGTGTGCACTACCGCGGTTAAACGGTGTTGTGTGGGCACTGAATTGACCAGGGCGGCCAGTGCTTCGGGGTCGCTGATATCGCAGGCCGTGATGGTGACATGAGCACCTAGATCGGTGAGCCGCTGCTGCAGATCGGTGGCACCGTGGGCCTGAGGTCCGCGCCGCGAGGTCAACAACAGATGCCGGACACCATGGGCAGAAACCAGATGCTCGGCAAACAAGGCACCCAGCGTCCCGGTCCCCCCGGTGATCAACACCGTGCCCTCAGGGTCTACCACCACCGGCGCAGTGAGCACGATCTTGCCTG
This sequence comes from Mycobacterium ulcerans subsp. shinshuense, assembly GCF_002355775.1. NCBI lineage: Bacteria > Bacillati > Actinomycetota > Actinomycetes > Mycobacteriales > Mycobacteriaceae > Mycobacterium > Mycobacterium ulcerans. The sequence continues at coordinate 95,929 of NZ_AP017625.1, forward strand.
TGTGACGGGCTTGACTCATGTCACGTAAGGCCGAGATGGCTTGGTAGATGCTGTAATTAGTGGTCGGTAGGGGTTTTAGGGTGTCGGTGGCAAACAGTGGGGACAGTTGGGCCAGTGTGCGCTGGATGTGATCGGGGGAGACGCTGAGCAGATCGAGGGCGCGGTAAATGACGCCGGGATGGGTTGCGGCGATGACCTCGGTATCACGGATGTCGGTTTTGCCGATTTCGACGAAATGGCCACCGCGGGGCAGCAGGGCTAGGGATGCTTCGACGAATTCACCACTGAGGCAGTTCAATACGACATCAACACCGGCGCCGTTGGTGGCATCGAGGAATGCGTTGGAAAAGTCCAGAGTACGCGAGGAAGCGATATGGTCGCGCGGTACCCCCAGTGCCTCAAGGGTGCTCCATTTCGCGGCGCTGGCGGTGGCGAATACTTCGGCACCCAAATGGTGTGCCAATTGAATCGCAGCCATACCCACACCGCCAGTGCCGGCATGGATCAGCACTCGTTGCCCTCGGCTTAGGCCCGAGATCTCGGCCAAAGCGATGTAGGCGGTCAGGAATACCACCGGTATGGATGCGGCTTGGGGGAAGGACCACCGGGCCGGGATCGTCATCACCATGCGGTGATCAGCGACAGTGCTGGGGGCAAACGCACCAGAGACGGTCATGCCGGTCACGGCATCACCCACGGCGAATCCGTAGACGTCGGGACCGATCTCGCTGATCACCCCGGCGGCTTCTCCGCCGAATCCGTCGTCGGGGATTAGCCCCAACGCGACGACCACGTCGTGAAAATTCAAACCAGCGGCCCGGACATCGATACGGATTTGTCCAGAGGCCAGGGCAGTGTGGGCGGTCGGTAGCAGGGCGAGGTTGGCCAGATCACCCTTGCCGGTGGTGTCAAGGCGCCAGGGGCCGCTGTCCGGTGGTGTCAGGACAGCGGTGCGGGTCAGGCGGGGGATGTGGATGGTGTCGCGGCGTATGGCCAGTTGGTTTTCGCGGGTTGGCAGGGTTAGGGCGGTGGTGAGGGTGTCGCTGTTGGTGTTGTCGTCGGTGTCGAGCAGTGTGAAGCGTCCGGGGTGTTCGTTTTGGGCGCTGCGGATCAGGCCCCACACTGCGGCGTGGGCTAGGTCGGGGACCGGGTCGTGGGCACTGGTGCTGACGCCGTGGCGGGTCACGATGACCAGTCGGGTGCCGGTGGTGTCGGGGTGAGTGAGCCAGTCCTGCACCACGGTAAGTGTTTGGCGGGTCAGGGTGTGTATCCGAGAAGACACCGCGGTGTCGGATGCTTGGTGTGCCTGGAGCTCTTCGTTGCTGGGCACCGGTACCGGCCACACAACCACGTCTGCTTCGGTGGTGCTGGTGTGCAGGTCGGTGCTGGTGTGTAGGTCGTGCAGGTAGCGGGGCAGCTGTTGAGTGGGTTCGGCGATCACCCGATACCGCAGGGCATCGGTGTCGGTGTCGGTGTCGGTCGTGGTGTCGGGGTGTGGTGGCCAGCTCAGGTGTAGTAGGCCAGCTGCCGTGGCTGCCGGAGCAGACCCTGTGGCGGTGGTGAGGGGGCGGGTGATCAATGAGTCGATGATCGCCACCGGGGCTCCGGTGGTGTCACTGGTGTGCACGGTGATGGCATCGGTGTTGGTACGGGTCAGCCGTACCCGCAATCGGGTGGCGTGGGTGGCGCGCAAACTGATGCCGGTAAAGGCGTAGGGCAGCCGCACCTGGTCACCGGTGTCTGCGGTGTTGGTGTCATCGGTGTTGTTGGTGGGGGGTTGGGTCAGGGCGAGTAGGGGGTGTAAAGCGGCGTCGAATAGGGCGGGGTGGATGCCGTAGCCGTCGATGTCGGTGTCTTCGGGTAGTTCAACTTCGGCGTAGATGACATCGGGTGTGGCGTGGTCACGCCATATCCGTTGCACACCTTGGAATGTTGGGCCGTAGTTGTAGCCCTGTGCAGCTAGGTCGTCGTAGAAGTCATCCACCTCGATCGCGGCTGTGCCGGGTGGAGGCCACGGCACAGGCGTTAGGGGGAGGTGGTTGTGGTCGGCGGTTTGTGCGGTCAGGACTGCGCTGGCATGCAGAACCCACTCGGGTTGTTCATCGCCGGTGGTGGTGTTGTCATGGCCGATATGTGGGCGCGAGTGGATGTTAAGAGACTGCCGGCCCATGTCATCGGTGTCGGTGACGGTGATCTGTAGATCCGCGGTGTCGTGGCCAGCGAGCAGCAGGGGGGTGTGCACGATCAGTTCGTTGACCGAGGAATATCCGGCACGGTCAGCGACATGCAGCGCTAGCTCGACAAATCCGGTGCCTGGGAACAGCACGGCTGATTCGACGGCGTGTTCGTTTAGCCATGGTTGGGTGCGTGGGCTGATCCGGCCGGTGAACACCCATCCGCGGTTTTCGGCCAGTTCGGTGGCGGTGTCTAGCAGCGGATGCATGGCGTGGGTATTGGCCCCGCTGAAATCACCGGCGGTGGGCAGCAGCCAGTAACGCTGATGCTGGAAAGCGTAGGTGGGCAGTGTGAGGGGGCGGGCCTGGCAGTAAAGAACATTCCAGGATGGGCTGATGCCATGGCAGTGCAGCTGGCCGAGTGCTGCAGCGAACGCGACAGCATCAGGGCGATCCTTGCGTAGAGCTGGCACTGCTGCGCCGCCGCCGCCGGCTTGTTCGACGGTGTCGGTGATCGCTTGTGTCAACACCGGGTGAGGTGAGAGTTCCAGGAAAACCTGCTCACCCGCCCCGAGCAGGGCAGCGACAGTGTCATGGAACCGGACAGTGTTACGTAGCTGTTGGGTCCAATAGTCAGGTGAGGCGAGTTGGTCGTGGCGGGCGATCTGCCCGGTGAGGTTGGACAAGATGGGCAAGGTGGGTGCGGTGAAGGTGAGTTGGGCCGCGATCTGGCGGAATTGTTCGAGGATGGGGTCCATATGTGGAGAGTGGAAAGCGTGACTGACCTGCAGTCGGGTGGTACGTCGATCTTGGGCAATGAAGTGCTCGCCGATTTGTTCGAGGCTGTCGTGATCTCCTGACAGTACGATCGACGTTGCTCCGTTGATCGCGGCGATGGACACGGCGTGGTCTAGGCCTTCAAGCAGCGGTTGTACTTCTGCTTCGCTGGCTTGTAGCGCGAGCATCGTCCCGCCGGGCGTGCAGGATTGCATCAGTCGTCCTCGGCTTGTGACCAAGGTGGCTGCGTCTTGCAGTGACAGCACACCGGCGGCGTATGCCGCGGTGAGTTCTCCGATGGAGTGGCCTAGCAGGTAGTCCGGGTGGATACCGGCGTGGGTGAACAATCGATGTAGAGCGGTTCCCAGCGCGAACAACGCCGGTTGTGCATAGAAGGTCTGGTCCAGCAGTTGCGCCATGGCAGTGTCTTGTTGGCTGAACATCACCTCAAGCAACGCAACATCGAGATGCGGGTTCAGCGCCGCAGCGACCTCGTCGAGGGCGTGGGCGAACACGGGGAATTGGCGGTAGAGATCTGCGCCCATGCCGGGGTATTGACTGCCCTGTCCGGGGAACACGAACACTGTTTTGCCGGGGCCCTGTGGGGTCAGCAGGCCTCTGCTCAGCAGGGGGTGTGTGCCGTTGTTGGCCAGGGCGTGCAGTGCGGCCAGCGCATCGGTTGTGTCGTGGTTGTTTTCGCTGTGGTGCTCAATGCTGGTGGTGATGGTGGCGCGGTGGGGGTGGTGGCTGCGTGTGGTAGCCAGGCTGTGGGCTACATCGATCGGATCCAGATCGGGGTGGGCGCTGAGATGCTGGTACAGACGGGCCGCTTGTGCGCTTAACCCCGGCGCTGAACGCGCTGACAACGGCCACACCAGTACACCCACTGCGGGATCAGAACCCACTGCGGGATCAGAACCTGTTGTGGTGTCGGGGGTTTGTGTGGTGTCGGGGGTGGGGGGTTGTTGGAGGATGAGGTGGGCGTTGGTGCCGCTGATGCCGAATGAGGACACCGCCGCGGTGCGGGGGTGGTCGGTGTTGGGCCATTGGATGGGCTCGGTTAGGAGTTGGACTGTGCCGCTGGACCAGTCGATGTGGGGGCTGGGTTGGTCGACGTGCAAGGTGGCGGGCAAGGTGGCGTGGGTGATGGCTTGGATCATCTTGACCACACCGGCGGCGCCGGCGGCGGCTTGGGTGTGGCCGATGTTGGATTTGATGGATCCCAGCCAAAGCGGTTGATCGGGCGTGTGGTGGTGGCCGTAGGTGGCGTGTAGGGCGCCGGCTTCGATGGGGTCACCCAGTGTGGTGCCGGTGCCGTGGGCTTCGACGGCGTCGACCTGGTCGTGGGTGAGGCCGGCGTTGGCTAGTGCTTGGTTGATGACGCGTTGTTGTGACGGGCCGTGGGGTGCGGTCAGTCCGTTGGATGCGCCGTCTTGGTTGATCGCCGATCCAGCGACGATCGCAAGGACCGGGTGGTTGTTGCGGCGGGCCTCGGAGAGCCGTTCAAGGACCAAGACCGCGGCGCCTTCACCCCAGCCGGTGCCATCGGCGGTAGCGGCGAAAGCTTTGCAGCGTCCATCTGGGGCCAGGCCGCGTTGGCGGGAGAACTCGGTGAAAACCGCAGGTGTGCTCATCACGGTGACGCCGCCGGCCAGTGCTAGCTGGGATTCGTTGTTGCGTAAGGATTGGCAGGCCAGGTGAATTGCCACCAGCGATGACGAGCAGGCGGTGTCAACGGTGATCGCTGGACCTTCTAGGCCCAAGGTGTAGGCGATACGGCCGGACATGACGCTAGTCGAGCCGCCGGTCATCGCATACCCCTCAGCGCCATCGGAGTTGGTGGCGCCGTAGGACTGGGCCCAGGCTCCGACGAACACCCCGGTGGAGGTGCCGGCCAAGGTGTGCGCGGGAATACCCGCGGTTTCTAGCGCTTCCCAGCACACCTCCAGCAGCAGCCGCTGCTGGGGGTCCATCGCGCGTGCCTCCCGTGGAGAGATCCCAAAGAACCCGGCATCAAAACCTGCCGCATCGTCAAGGAACGCGCCGTAACGGGTGTAGGTTTTGCCGACCGCGTCCGGATCGGGATCAAACAATCCCTCCACATCCCAACCCCGATCGGCCGGAAAATTACCCACCACATCACGGCCAGCGATCACCAAGTCCCACAACTGATCCGCTGATGCGACACCACCGGGGAAACGACACGCCATCCCCACCACCGCCACCCGCTCTGATCTCTGCTTTTCGATTTTCCGCAGACGTGCCTGTATTTGGTGGAGGTCTGTGATGGCCTGTTTTAAGTAAACGCGTAGGTTTTCTTCAGTTGACACCACGGCCGCCTTCTAGAGTAGGTGAAATTTCGCTAGTTGGAGTGCGAAACATGTTTGCTAGGGAAAACAGCTCATCGTCTGTTGCCGATTCAAGATGAAGTTCCGCAGGTAATTCTGGACTACGGGTGTCATCCCATTTCGAGAGAATTGACCGTAAACGATTAGCGATTACGTGAGCTCGATCTTCTCCCGAATTTCTGAAGATATATGATTCAATTCGGTCCAAATTTTTAAGGTTCAGCATCGAGTCTTCGGAATTTGGGCTCTCAATTTGTGTGAGTTGGGTGTGCAGGTGTTGGGTTAGCGCGGTGGGTGTGGGGTGATCGAAGATGAGGGTGGGGGGCAGATCCAGGCCGGTGTTGTGGGTGAGGGTGTTGCGCAGTTCAAGGGCGGTCAGCGAATCGATTCCGAGGTCTTTGAACGCGGTGGCTGGGCTGATGCTTTCGGGGGTGTGGTGGCCCAGCACGGTGGCGGTGGCCGCGGCCACGAGGGTGGCCAGTGTTTGTTGTTGCTGTTGGGGGCTAAGTCCGTTGAGGCGGGCAGCGAGATCGGTTGCGGCAGAAGCCGCCCGGCGCCGTGGTGTGGTGATCAGCGCAGACAGGATCGGGGCCAGGGTGTTGTCGCGGGCGTGTCGGGCCAGGGTGTGGGTGTTGATCGGGGCGGGTATCGAAACGGGCCGTCCGGTGGCGAGGGCGGCATCGAACAGGGCCAGTCCGTGGCTGGTGGCGATGGGCATCAAACCCAGGCGGGTCATGCGGGCTAGATCTACATCGGTTAGATGCGCGGTGAGACCGGTGTGAGTCTGCCAGTAGCCCCAGGCCAGGCTGGTCGCGGGCAAGCCCAGGCGGTGGCGGTAGTCGGCGAGAGCATCTAACGCGGTGTTGGCTGCCGCGTAGTTACCCTGACCGGGACTGCCTATCATTCCGGCCATGGACGAGAACATGATGAATGCAGACAGGTTGTGTTCGTAGGTGAGTTGGTGCAGCTGCCATGCCGCGTCGATTTTGGGGGCCAGCACCTGGTCGAGTTGATCGCCGGTCAACTCGGTGATTGGGGTGTCGGCCAATACCGCGGCGGTGTGCACTACCGCGGTTAAACGGTGTTGTGTGGGCACTGAATTGACCAGGGCGGCCAGTGCTTCGGGGTCGCTGATATCGCAGGCCGTGATGGTGACATGAGCACCTAGATCGGTGAGCCGCTGCTGCAGATCGGTGGCACCGTGGGCCTGAGGTCCGCGCCGCGAGGTCAACAACAGATGCCGGACACCATGGGCAGAAACCAGATGCTCGGCAAACAAGGCACCCAGCGTCCCGGTCCCCCCGGTGATCAACACCGTGCCCTCAGGATCTACCACCACCGGCGCAGTGAGCGCACCGTCACTGCTGTGTCGGGTCAGGCGGGGGATGTGGATGGTGTCGCGGCGTATGGCCAGTTGGTTTTCGCGGGTTGGCAGGGTTAGGGCGGTGGTGAGGGTGTCGCTGTTGGTGTTGTCGTCGGTGTCGAGCAGTGTGAAGCGTCCGGGGTGTTCGTTTTGGGCGCTGCGGATCAGGCCCCACACTGCGGCGTGGGCTAGGTCGGGGACCGGGTCGTGGGCACTGGTGCTGACGCCGTGGCGGGTCACGATGACCAGTCGGGTGCCGGTGGTGTCGGGGTGAGTGAGCCAGTCCTGCACCACGGTAAGTGTTTGGCGGGTCAGGGTGTGTATCCGAGAAGACACCGCGGTGTCGGATGCTTGGTGTGCCTGGAGCTCTTCGTTGCTGGGCACCGGTACCGGCCACACAACCACGTCTGCTTCGGTGGTGCTGGTGTGCAGGTCGGTGCTGGTGTGTAGGTCGTGCAGGTAGCGGGGCAGCTGTTGAGTGGGTTCGGCGATCACCCGATACCGCAGGGCATCGGTGTCGGTGTCGGTGTCGGTCGTGGTGTCGGGGTGTGGTGGCCAGCTCAGGTGTAGTAGGCCAGCTGCCGTGGCTGCCGGAGCAGACCCTGTGGCGGTGGTGAGGGGGCGGGTGATCAATGAATCGATGATCGCCACCGGGGCTCCGGTGGTGTCACTGGTGTGCACGGTGATGGCATCGGTGTTGGTACGGGTCAGCCGTACCCGCAATCGGGTGGCGTGGGTGGCGTGCAAACTGATGCCGGTAAAGGCGTAGGGCAGCCGCACCTGGTCACCGGTGTCTGCGGTGTTGGTGTCATCGGTGTTGTTGGTGGGGGGTTGGGTCAGGGCGAGTAGGGGGTGTAAAGCGGCGTCGAATAGGGCGGGGTGGATGCCGTAGCCGTCGATGTCGGTGTCTTCGGGTAGTTCAACTTCGGCGTAGATGACATCGGGTGTGGCGTGGTCACGCCATATCCGTTGCACACCTTGGAATGTTGGGCCGTAGTTGTAGCCCTGTGCAGCTAGGTCGTCGTAGAAGTCATCCACCTCGATCGCGGCTGTGCCGGGTGGAGGCCACGGCACAGGCGTTAGGGGGAGGTGGTTGTGGTCGGCGGTTTGTGCGGTCAGGACTGCGCTGGCATGCAGAACCCACTCGGGTTGTTCATCGCCGGTGGTGGTGTTGTCATGGCCGATATGTGGGCGCGAGTGGATGTTAAGAGACTGCCGGCCCATGTCATCGGTGTCGGTGACGGTGATCTGTAGATCCGCGGTGTCGTGGCCAGCGAGCAGCAGGGGGGTGTGCACGATCAGTTCGTTGACCGAGGAATATCCGGCACGGTCAGCGACATGCAGCGCTAGCTCGACAAATCCGGTGTTCGGGAACAGCACGGCTGATTCGACGGCGTGTTCGTTTAGCCATGGTTGGGTGCGTGGGCTGATCCGGCCGGTGAACACCCATCCGCGGTTTTCGGCCAGTTCGGTGGCGGTGTCTAGCAGCGGATGCATGGCGTGGGTATTGGCCCCGCTGAAATCACCGGCGGTGGGCAGCAGCCAGTAACGCTGATGCTGGAAAGCGTAGGTGGGCAGTGTGAGGGGGCGGGCCTGGCAGTAAAGAACATTCCAGGATGGGCTGATGCCATGGCAGTGCAGCTGGCCGAGTGCTGCAGCGAACGCGACAGCATCAGGGCGATCCTTGCGTAGAGCTGGCACTGCTGCGCCGCCGCCGCCGGCTTGTTCGACGGTGTCGGTGATCGCTTGTGTCAACACCGGGTGAGGTGAGAGTTCCAGGAAAACCTGCTCACCCGCCCCGAGCAGGGCAGCGACAGTGTCATGGAACCGGACAGTGTTACGTAGCTGTTGGGTCCAATAGTCAGGTGAGGCGAGTTGGTCGTGGCGGGCGATCTGCCCGGTGAGGTTGGACAAGATGGGCAAGGTGGGTGCGGTGAAGGTGAGTTGGGCCGCGATCTGGCGGAATTGTTCGAGGATGGGGTCCATATGTGGAGAGTGGAAAGCGTGACTGACCTGCAGTCGGGTGGTACGTCGATCTTGGGCAATGAAGTGCTCGCCGATTTGTTCGAGGCTGTCGTGATCTCCTGACAGTACGATCGACGTTGCTCCGTTGATCGCGGCGATGGACACGGCGTGGTCTAGGCCTTCAAGCAGCGGTTGTACTTCTGCTTCGCTGGCTTGTAGCGCGAGCATCGTCCCGCCGGGCGTGCAGGATTGCATCAGTCGTCCTCGGCTTGTGACCAAGGTGGCTGCGTCTTGCAGTGACAGCACACCGGCGGCGTATGCCGCGGTGAGTTCTCCGATGGAGTGGCCTAGCAGGTAGTCCGGGTGGATACCGGCGTGGGTGAACAATCGATGTAGAGCGGTTCCCAGCGCGAACAACGCCGGTTGTGCATAGAAGGTCTGGTCCAGCAGTTGCGCCATGGCAGTGTCTTGTTGGCTGAACATCACCTCAAGCAACGCAACATCGAGATGCGGGTTCAGCGCCGCAGCGACCTCGTCGAGGGCGTGGGCGAACACGGGGAATTGGCGGTAGAGATCTGCGCCCATGCCGGGGTATTGACTGCCCTGTCCGGGGAACACGAACACTGTTTTGCCGGGGCCCTGTGGGGTCAGCAGGCCTCTGCTCAGCAGGGGGTGTGTGCCGTTGTTGGCCAGGGCGTGCAGTGCGGCCAGCGCATCGGTTGTGTTGTGGTTGTTTTCGCTGTGGTGCTCAATGCTGGTGGTGATGGTGGCGCGGTGGGGGTGGTGGCTGCGTGTGGTAGCCAGGCTGTGGGCTACATCGATCGGATCCAGATCGGGGTGGGCGCTGAGATGCTGGTACAGACGGGCCGCTTGTGCGCTTAACCCCGGCGCTGAACGCGCTGACAACGGCCACACCAGTACACCCACTGCGGGATCAGAACCCACTGCGGGATCAGAACCCACTGCGGGATCAGAACCTGTTGTGGTGTCGGGGGTTTGTGTGGTGTCGGGGGTGGGGGGTTGTTGGAGGATGAGGTGGGCGTTGGTGCCGCTGATGCCGAATGAGGACACCGCCGCGGTGCGGGGGTGGTCGGTGTTGGGCCATTGGATGGGCTCGGTTAGGAGTTGGACTGTGCCGCTGGACCAGTCGATGTGGGGGCTGGGTTGGTCGACGTGCAAGGTGGCGGGCAAGGTGGCGTGGGTGATGGCTTGGATCATCTTGACCACACCGGCGGCGCCGGCGGCGGCTTGGGTGTGGCCGATGTTGGATTTGATGGATCCCAGCCAAAGCGGTTGATCGGGCGTGTGGTGGTGGCCGTAGGTGGCGTGTAGGGCGCCGGCTTCGATGGGGTCACCCAGTGTGGTGCCGGTGCCGTGGGCTTCGACGGCGTCGACCTGGTCGTGGGTGAGGCCGGCGTTGGCTAGTGCTTGGTTGATGACGCGTTGTTGTGACGGGCCGTGGGGTGCGGTCAGTCCGTTGGATGCGCCGTCTTGGTTGATCGCCGATCCAGCGACGATCGCAAGGACCGGGTGGTTGTTGCGGCGGGCCTCGGAGAGCCGTTCAAGGACCAAGACCGCGGCGCCTTCACCAAAGCCGGTGCCATCGGCGGTAGCGGCGAAGGCTTTGCAGCGTCCATCTGGGGCCAGGCCGCGTTGGCGGGAGAAATCGGTGAAAACCGCAGGTGTGCTCATCACGGTGACGCCGCCGGCCAGTGCTAGCTGGGATTCGTTGTTGCGTAAGGATTGGCAGGCCAGGTGAATTGCCACCAGCGATGACGAGCAGGCGGTGTCAACGGTGATCGCTGGACCTTCTAGGCCCAAGGTGTAGGCGATACGGCCGGACATGACGCTGATCGCGCCGCCGGTCATCGCATACCCCTCAGCGTCATCGGAGTTGGTGGCGCCGTAGGACTGGGCCCCGGCTCCGACGAACACCCCGGTGGAGGTGCCGGCCAAGGTGTGCGCGGGAATACCCGCGGTTTCTAGCGCTTCCCAGCACACCTCCAGCAGCAGCCGCTGCTGGGGGTCCATCGCGCGTGCCTCCCGTGGAGAGATCCCAAAGAACCCGGCATCAAAACCTGCCGCATCGTCAAGGAACGCGCCGTAACGGGTGTAGGTTTTGCCGACCGCGTCCGGATCGGGATCAAACAATCCCTCCACATCCCAACCCCGATCGGCCGGAAAATTACCCACCACATCACGGCCAGCGATCACCAAGTCCCACAACTGATCCGCTGATGCGACACCACCGGGGAAACGACACGCCATCCCCACCACCGCCACCGGCTCCTCGGTACGACCAGCTGCGATCACCACCGGAGCCGGCACCAGGGCACCGGTGGTGAGTCGGGTGTGCAGGTGTTGGGTTAGCGCGGTGGGTGTGGGGTGATCGAAGATGAGGGTGGGGGGCAGATCCAGGCCGGTGTTGTGGGTGAGGGTGTTGCGCAGTTCAAGGGCGGTCAGCGAATCGATTCCGAGGTCTTTGAACGCGGTGGCTGGGCTGATGCTTTCGGGGGTGTGGTGGCCCAGCACGGTGGCGGTGGCCGCGGCCACGAGGGTGGCCAGTGTTTGTTGTTGCTGTTGGGGGCTAAGTCCGTTGAGGCGGGCAGCGAGATCGGTTGCGGCAGAAGCCGCCCGGCGCCGTGGTGTGGTGATCAGCGCAGACAGGATCGGGGCCAGGGTGTTGTCGCGGGCGTGTCGGGCCAGGGTGTGGGTGTTGACCGGGGCGGGTATCGAAACGGGCCGTCCGGTGGCGAGGGCGGCATCGAACAGGGCCAGTCCGTGGCTGGTGGCGATGGGCATCAAACCCAGGCGGGTCATGCGGGCTAGATCTACATCGGTTAGATGCGCGGTGACACCGGTGCGGGTCTGCCAGTAGCCCCAGGCCAGGCTGGTCGCGGGCAAGCCCAGGCGGTGGCGGTAGTCGGCGAGAGCATCTAACGCGGTGTTGGCTGCCGCGTAGTTACCCTGACCGGGACTGCCTATCATTCCGGCCATGGACGAGAACATGATGAATGCAGACAGGTTGTGTTCGTAGGTGAGTTGGTGCAGCTGCCATGCCGCGTCGATTTTGGGGGCCAGCACCTGGTCGAGTTGATCGCCGGTCAACTCGGTGATTGGGGTGTCGGCCAATACCGCGGCGGTGTGCACTACCGCGGTTAAACGGTGTTGTGTGGGCACTGAATTGACCAGGGCGGCCAGTGCTTCGGGGTCGCTGATATCGCAGGCCGTGATGGTGACATGAGCACCTAGATCGGTGAGCCGCTGCTGCAGATCGGTGGCACCGTGGGCCTGAGGTCCGCGCCGCGAGGTCAACAACAGATGCCGGACACCATGGGCAGAAACCAGATGCTCGGCAAACAAGGCACCCAGCGTCCCGGTCCCCCCGGTGATCAACACCGTGCCCTCAGGGTCTACCACCACCGGCGCAGTGAGCACGATCTTGCCTGTGTGACGGGCTTGACTCATGTCACGTAAGGCCGAGATGGCTTGGTAGATGCTGTAATTAGTGGTCGGTAGGGGTTTTAGGGTGTCGGTGGCAAACAGTGGGGACAGTTGGGCCAGTGTGCGCTGGATGTGATCGGGGGAGACGCTGAGCAGATCGAGGGCGCGGTAAATGACGCCGGGATGGGTTGCGGCGATGACCTCGGTATCACGGATGTCGGTTTTGCCGATTTCGACGAAATGGCCACCGCGGGGCAGCAGGGCTAGGGATGCTTCGACGAATTCACCACTGAGGCAGTTCAATACGACATCAACACCGGCGCCGTTGGTGGCATCGAGGAATGCGTTGGAAAAGTCCAGAGTACGCGAGGAAGCGATATGGTCGCGCGGTACCCCCAGTGCCTCAAGGGTGCTCCATTTCGCGGCGCTGGCGGTGGCGAATACTTCGGCACCCAAATGGTGTGCCAATTGAATCGCAGCCATACCCACACCGCCAGTGCCGGCATGGATCAGCACTCGTTGCCCTCGGCTTAGGCCCGAGATCTCGGCCAAAGCGATGTAGGCGGTCAGGAATACCACCGGTATGGATGCGGCTTGGGGGAAGGACCACCGGGCCGGGATCGTCATCACCATGCGGTGATCAGCGACAGTGCTGGGGGCAAACGCACCAGAGACGGTCATGCCGGTCACGGCATCACCCACGGCGAATCCGTAGACGTCGGGACCGATCTCGCTGATCACCCCGGCGGCTTCTCCGCCGAATCCGTCGTCGGGGATTAGCCCCAACGCGACGACCACGTCGTGAAAATTCAAACCAGCGGCCCGGACATCGATACGGATTTGTCCAGAGGCCAGGGCAGTGTGGGCGGTCGGTAGCAGGGCGAGGTTGGCCAGATCACCCTTGCCGGTGGTGTCAAGGCGCCAGGGGCCGCTGTCCGGTGGTGTCAGGACAGCGGTGCGGGTCAGGCGGGGGATGTGGATGGTGTCGCGGCGTATGGCCAGTTGGTTTTCGCGGGTTGGCAGGGTTAGGGCGGTGGTGAGGGTGTCGCTGTTGGTGTTGTCGTCGGTGTCGAGCAGTGTGAAGCGTCCGGGGTGTTCGTTTTGGGCGCTGCGGATCAGGCCCCACACTGCGGCGTGGGCTAGGTCGGGGACCGGGTCGTGGGCACTGGTGCTGACGCCGTGGCGGGTCACGATGACCAGTCGGGTGCCGGTGGTGTCGGGGTGAGTGAGCCAGTCCTGCACCACGGTAAGTGTTTGGCGGGTCAGGGTGTGTATCCGAGAAGACACCGCGGTGTCGGATGCTTGGTGTGCCTGGAGCTCTTCGTTGCTGGGCACCGGTACCGGCCACACAACCACGTCTGCTTCGGTGGTGCTGGTGTGCAGGTCGGTGCTGGTGTGTAGGTCGTGCAGGTAGCGGGGCAGCTGTTGAGTGGGTTCGGCGATCACCCGATACCGCAGGGCATCGGTGTCGGTGTCGGTGTCGGTCGTGGTGTCGGGGTGTGGTGGCCAGCTCAGGTGTAGTAGGCCAGCTGCCGTGGCTGCCGGAGCAGACCCTGTGGCGGTGGTGAGGGGGCGGGTGATCAATGAGTCGATGATCGCCACCGGGGCTCCGGTGGTGTCACTGGTGTGCACGGTGATGGCATCGGTGTTGGTACGGGTCAGCCGTACCCGCAATCGGGTGGCGTGGGTGGCGCGCAAACTGATGCCGGTAAAGGCGTAGGGCAGCCGCACCTGGTCACCGGTGTCTGCGGTGTTGGTGTCATCGGTGTTGTTGGTGGGGGGTTGGGTCAGGGCGAGTAGGGGGTGTAAAGCGGCGTCGAATAGGGCGGGGTGGATGCCGTAGCCGTCGATGTCGGTGTCTTCGGGTAGTTCAACTTCGGCGTAGATGACATCGGGTGTGGCGTGGTCACGCCATATCCGTTGCACACCTTGGAATGTTGGGCCGTAGTTGTAGCCCTGTGCAGCTAGGTCGTCGTAGAAGTCATCCACCTCGATCGCGGCTGTGCCGGGTGGAGGCCACGGCACAGGCGTTAGGGGGAGGTGGTTGTGGTCGGCGGTTTGTGCGGTCAGGACTGCGCTGGCATGCAGAACCCACTCGGGTTGTTCATCGCCGGTGGTGGTGTTGTCATGGCCGATATGTGGGCGCGAGTGGATGTTAAGAGACTGCCGGCCCATGTCATCGGTGTCGGTGACGGTGATCTGTAGATCCGCGGTGTCGTGGCCAGCGAGCAGCAGGGGGGTGTGCACGATCAGTTCGTTGACCGAGGAATATCCGGCACGGTCAGCGACATGCAGCGCTAGCTCGACAAATCCGGTGCCTGGGAACAGCACGGCTGATTCGACGGCGTGTTCGTTTAGCCATGGTTGGGTGCGTGGGCTGATCCGGCCGGTGAACACCCATCCGCGGTTTTCGGCCAGTTCGGTGGCGGTGTCTAGCAGCGGATGCATGGCGTGGGTATTGGCCCCGCTGAAATCACCGGCGGTGGGCAGCAGCCAGTAACGCTGATGCTGGAAAGCGTAGGTGGGCAGTGGGAGGGGGCGGGCCTGGCAGTAAAGAACATTCCAGGATGGGCTGATGCCATGGCAGTGCAGCTGGCCGAGTGCTGCAGCGAACGCGACAGCATCAGGGCGATCCTTGCGTAAAGCTGGCACTGCTGCGCCGCCGCCGCCGGCTTGTTCGACGGTGTCGGTGATCGCTTGTGTCAACACCGGGTGAGGTGAGAGTTCCAGGAAAACCTGCTCACCCGCCCCGAGCAGGGCAGCGACAGTGTCATGGAACCGGACAGTGTTACGGATGTTGCGGTACCAGTAGTCCGCGGTCATTGTGGTGGTGTCGTAGGCGGTGTCGTGAGGTTCGCCGTCGACGGTGGAATACATCGCGATGGTTGATGGCCGCGGTGTCAGCTCGGGTAGCTCGTCGAGGAACTGATGGCGGATGTGTTCCATATAGGGGGAATGAGAGGGGTAGTCCACCGGGATAGCGCGAGCGTCGATGTTTTCGTGTTCGCAGGTAGTCAGCAATTCGGTGATCGCTGTGGTATCGCCGGAGACCACAGCGCTAGCGGGGCCGTTAACTGCGGCGACAGTGATCTTGCCGTCCCACCGTGCCAGCAGCTGGGTCAGTGGTTCCTCGGGCGATAGCACTGAAGCCATGGCACCGGCACCGGCCAGGTCGGTCAAGACACGGCTGCGCAAAGCCACTACCGCAGCTGCTTCGGGCAAGGTCAGGGCTCCGGCCACATGTGCCGCGGCGATCTCGCCCTGGGAGTGGCCGATGACTGCATCGGGGGTGATTCCGGCCCACCGCCAGAGTGCGGCTAACGACACCATCACCGAGAACAACACAGGCTGGACCACATCGACCCGCTCCAACGACGGGGCCTCGGGTTCGTCGTGTAACACAGCTAGCACCGACCATCCAGTGAAAGGCTGTAACGCTGCGTCGCATGCGTCGAGGGCGTGGGCGAACACGGGGAATTGGCGGTAGAGATCTGCGCCCATGCCGGGGTATTGACTGCCCTGTCCGGGGAACACGAACACTGTTTTGCCGGGGCCCTGTGGGGTCAGCAGGCCTCTGCTCAGCAGGGGGTGTGTGCCGTTGTTGGCCAGGGCGTGCAGTGCGGCCAGCGCATCGGTTGTGTCGTGGTTGTTTTCGCTGTGGTGCTCAATGCTGGTGGTGATGGTGGCGCGGTGGGGGTGGTGGCTGCGTGTGGTAGCCAGGCTGTGGGCTACATCGATCGGATCCAGATCGGGGTGGGCGCTGAGATGCTGGTACAGACGGGCCGCTTGTGCGCTTAACCCCGGCGCTGAACGCGCTGACAACGGCCACACCAGTACACCCACTGCGGGATCAGAACCCACTGCGGGATCAGAACCCACTGCGGGATCAGAACCTGTTGTGGTGTCGGGGGTTTGTGTGGTGTCGGGGGTGGGGGGTTGTTGGAGGATGAGGTGGGCGTTGGTGCCGCTGATGCCGAATGAGGACACCGCCGCGGTGCGGGGGTGGTCGGTGTTGGGCCATTGGATGGGCTCGGTTAGGAGTTGGACTGTGCCGCTGGACCAGTCGATGTGGGGGCTGGGTTGGTCGACGTGCAAGGTGGCGGGCAAGGTGGCGTGGGTGATGGCTTGGATCATCTTGACCACACCGGCGGCGCCGGCGGCGGCTTGGGTGTGGCCGATGTTGGATTTGATGGATCCCAGCCAAAGCGGTTGATCGGGCGTGTGGTGGTGGCCGTAGGTGGCGTGTAGGGCGCCGGCTTCGATGGGGTCACCCAGTGTGGTGCCGGTGCCGTGGGCTTCGACGGCGTCGACCTGGTCGTGGGTGAGGCCGGCGTTGGCTAGTGCTTGGTTGATGACGCGTTGTTGTGACGGGCCGTGGGGTGCGGTCAGTCCGTTGGATGCGCCGTCTTGGTTGATCGCCGATCCAGCGACGATCGCAAGGACCGGGTGGTTGTTGCGGCGGGCCTCGGAGAGCCGTTCAAGGACCAAGACCGCGGCGCCTTCACCAAAGCCGGTGCCATCGGCGGTAGCGGCGAAAGCTTTGCAGCGTCCATCTGGGGCCAGGCCGCGTTGGCGGGAGAAATCGGTGAAAACCGCAGGTGTGCTCATCACGGTGACGCCGCCGGCCAGTGCTAGCTGGGATTCGTTGTTGCGTAAGGATTGGCAGGCCAGGTGAATTGCCACCAGCGATGACGAGCAGGCGGTGTCAACGGTGATCGCTGGACCTTCTAGGCCCAAGGTGTAGGCGATACGGCCGGACATGACGCTAGTCGCGCCACCGGTCATCGCATACCCCTCAGCGTCATCGGAGTTGGTGGCGCCGTAGGACTGGGCCCAGGCTCCGGCGAACACCCCGGTGGAGGTGCCGGCCAAGGTGTGCGCGGGAATACCCGCGGTTTCTAGCGCTTCCCAGCACACCTCCAGCAGCAGCCGCTGCTGGGGGTCCATCGCGCGTGCCTCCCGTGGAGAGATCCCAAAGAACCCGGCATCAAAACCTGCCGCATCGTCAAGGAACGCGCCGTAACGGGTGTAGGTTTTGCCGACCGCGTCCGGATCGGGATCAAACAATCCCTCCACATCCCAACCCCGATCGGCCGGAAAATTACCCACCACATCACGGCCAGCGATCACCAAGTCCCACAACTGATCCGCTGATGCGACACCACCGGGGAAACGACACGCCATCCCCACCACCGCCACCGGCTCCTCGGTACGACCAGCTGCGATCACCACCGGAGCCGGCACCAGGGCACCGATGCCAGGGATCTGTTCAAGCAGATGCTCGGCCACCGCATGGGGTGTGGGGTGATCGAAGATGAGGGTGGGGGGCAGATCCAGGCCGGTGTTGTGGGTGAGGGTGTTGCGCAGTTCAAGGGCGGTCAGCGAATCGATTCCGAGGTCTTTGAACGCGGTGGCTGGGCTGATGCTTTCGGGGGTGTGGTGGCCCAGCACGGTGGCGGTGGCCGCGGCCACGAGGGTGGCCAGTGTTTGTTGTTGCTGTTGGGGGCTAAGTCCGTTGAGGCGGGCAGCGAGATCGGTTGCGGCAGAAGCCGCCCGGCGCCGTGGTGTGGTGATCAGCGCAGACAGGATCGGGGCCAGGGTGTTGTCGCGGGCGTGTCGGGCCAGGGTGTGGGTGTTGATCGGGGCGGGTATCGAAACGGGCCGTCCGGTGGCGAGGGCGGCATCGAACAGGGCCAGTCCGTGGCTGGTGGCGATGGGCATCAAACCCAGGCGGGTCATGCGGGCTAGATCTACATCGGTTAGATGCGCGGTGACACCGGTGCGGGTCTGCCAGTAGCCCCAGGCCAGGCTGGTCGCGGGCAAGCCCAGGCGGTGGCGGTAGTCGGCGAGAGCATCTAACGCGGTGTTGGCTGCCGCGTAGTTACCCTGACCGGGACTGCCTATCATTCCGGCCATGGACGAGAACATGATGAATGCAGACAGGTTGTGTTCGTAGGTGAGTTGGTGCAGCTGCCATGCCGCGTCGGTTTTGGGGGCCAGCACCTGGTCGAGTTGATCGCCGGTCAACTCGGTGATTGGGGTGTCGGCCAATACCGCGGCGGTGTGCACTACCGCGGTTAAACGGTGTTGTGTGGGCACTGAATTGACCAGGGCGGCCAGTGCTTCGGGGTCGCTGATATCGCAGGCCGTGATGGTGACATGAGCACCTAGATCGGTGAGCCGCTGCTGCAGATCGGTGGCACCGTGGGCCTGAGGTCCGCGCCGCGAGGTCAACAACAGATGCCGGACACCATGGGCAGAAACCAGATGCTCGGCAAACAAGGCACCCAGCGTCCCGGTCCCCCCGGTGATCAACACCGTGCCCTCAGGATCTACCACCACCGGCGCAGTGAGCGCACCGTCACTGCTGTGTCGGGTCAGGCGGGGGATGTGGATGGTGTCGCGGCGTATGGCCAGTTGGTTTTCGCGGGTTGGCAGGGTTAGGGCGGTGGTGAGGGTGTCGCTGTTGGTGTTGTCGTCGGTGTCGAGCAGTGTGAAGCGTCCGGGGTGTTCGTTTTGGGCGCTGCGGATCAGGCCCCACACTGCGGCGTGGGCTAGGTCGGGGACCGGGTCGTGGGCACTGGTGCTGACGCCGTGGCGGGTCACGATGACCAGTCGGGTGCCGGTGGTGTCGGGGTGAGTGAGCCAGTCCTGCACCACGGTAAGTGTTTGGCGGGTCAGGGTGTGTATCCGAGAAGACACCGCGGTGTCGGATGCTTGGTGTGCCTGGAGCTCTTCGTTGCTGGGCACCGGTACCGGCCACACAACCACGTCTGCTTCGGTGGTGCTGGTGTGCAGGTCGGTGCTGGTGTGTAGGTCGTGCAGGTAGCGGGGCAGCTGTTGAGTGGGTTCGGCGATCACCCGATACCGCAGGGCATCGGTGTCGGTGTCGGTGTCGGTCGTGGTGTCGGGGTGTGGTGGCCAGCTCAGGTGTAGTAGGCCAGCTGCCGTGGCTGCCGGAGCAGACCCTGTGGCGGTGGTGAGGGGGCGGGTGATCAATGAATCGATGATCGCCACCGGGGCTCCGGTGGTGTCACTGGTGTGCACGGTGATGGCATCGGTGTTGGTACGGGTCAGCCGTACCCGCAATCGAGTGGCGTGGGTGGCGTGCAAACTGATGCCGGTAAAGGCGTAGGGCAGCCGCACCTGGTCACCGGTGTCTGCGGTGTTGGTGTCATCGGTGTTGTTGGTGGGGGGTTGGGTCAGGGCGAGTAGGGGGTGTAAAGCGGCGTCGAATAGGGCGGGGTGGATGCCGTAGCCGTCGATGTCGGTGTCTTCGGGTAGTTCAACTTCGGCGTAGATGACATCGGGTGTGGCGTGGTCACGCCATATCCGTTGCACACCTTGGAATGTTGGGCCGTAGTTGTAGCCCTGTGCAGCTAGGTCGTCGTAGAAGTCATCCACCTCGATCGCGGCTGTGCCGGGTGGAGGCCACGGCACAGGCGTTAGGGGGAGGTGGTTGTGGTCGGCGGTTTGTGCGGTCAGGACTGCGCTGGCATGCAGAACCCACTCGGGTTGTTCATCGCCGGTGGTGGTGTTGTCATGGCCGATATGTGGGCGCGAGTGGATGTTAAGAGACTGCCGGCCCATGTCATCGGTGTCGGTGACGGTGATCTGTAGATCCGCGGTGTCGTGGCCAGCGAGCAGCAGGGGGGTGTGCACGATCAGTTCGTTGACCGAGGAATATCCGGCACGGTCAGCGACATGCAGCGCTAGCTCGACAAATCCGGTGCCTGGGAACAGCACGGCTGATTCGACGGCGTGTTCGTTTAGCCATGGTTGGGTGCGTGGGCTGATCCGGCCGGTGAACACCCATCCGCGGTTTTCGGCCAGTTCGGTGGCGGTGTCTAGCAGCGGATGCATGGCGTGGGTATTGGCCCCGCTGAAATCACCGGCGGTGGGCAGCAGCCAGTAACGCTGATGCTGGAAAGCGTAGGTGGGCAGTGGGAGGGGGCGGGCCTGGCAGTAAAGAACATTCCAGGATGGGCTGATGCCATGGCAGTGCAGCTGGCCGAGTGCTGCAGCGAACGCGACAGCATCAGGGCGATCCTTGCGTAAAGCTGGCACTGCTGCGCCGCCGCCGCCGGCTTGTTCGACGGTGTCGGTGATCGCTTGTGTCAACACCGGGTGAGGTGAGAGTTCCAGGAAAACCTGCTCACCCGCCCCGAGCAGGGCAGCGACAGTGTCATGGAACCGGACAGTGTTACGGATGTTGCGGTACCAGTAGTCCGCGGTCATTGTGGTGGTGTCGTAGGCGGTGTCGTGAGGTTCGCCGTCGACGGTGGAATACATCGCGATGGTTGATGGCCGCGGTGTCAGCTCGGGTAGCTCGTCGAGGAACTGATGGCGGATGTGTTCCATATAGGGGGAATGAGAGGGGTAGTCCACCGGGATAGCGCGAGCGTCGATGTTTTCGTGTTCGCAGGTAGTCAGCAATTCGGTGATCGCTGTGGTATCGCCGGAGACCACAGCGCTAGCGGGGCCGTTAACTGCGGCGACAGTGATCTTGCCGTCCCACCGTGCCAGCAGCTGGGTCAGTGGTTCCTCGGGCGATAGCACTGAAGCCATGGCACCGGCACCGGCCAGGTCGGTCAAGACACGGCTGCGCAAAGCCACTACCGCAGCTGCTTCGGGCAAGGTCAGGGCTCCGGCCACATGTGCCGCGGCGATCTCGCCCTGGGAGTGGCCGATGACTGCATCGGGGGTGATTCCGGCCCACCGCCAGAGTGCGGCTAACGACACCATCACCGAGAACAACACAGGCTGGACCACATCGACCCGCTCCAACGACGGGGCCTCGGGTTCGTCGTGTAACACAGCTAGCACCGACCATCCAGTGAAAGGCTGTAACGCTGCGTCGCATGCGTCGAGGGCGTGGGCGAACACGGGGAATTGGCGGTAGAGATCTGCGCCCATGCCGGGGTATTGACTGCCCTGTCCGGGGAACACGAACACTGTTTTGCCGGGGCCCTGTGGGGTCAGCAGGCCTCTGCTCAGCAGGGGGTGTGTGCCGTTGTTGGCCAGGGCGTGCAGTGCGGCCAGCGCATCGGTTGTGTCGTGGTTGTTTTCGCTGTGGTGCTCAATGCTGGTGGTGATGGTGGCGCGGTGGGGGTGGTGGCTGCGTGTGGTAGCCAGGCTGTGGGCTACATCGATCGGATCCAGATCGGGGTGGGCGCTGAGATGCTGGTACAGACGGGCCGCTTGTGCGCTTAACCCCGGCGCTGAACGCGCTGACAACGGCCACACCAGTACACCCACTGCGGGATCAGAACCCACTGCGGGATCAGAACCCACTGCGGGATCAGAACCTGTTGTGGTGTCGGGGGTTTGTGTGGTGTCGGGGGTGGGGGGTTGTTGGAGGATGAGGTGGGCGTTGGTGCCGCTGATGCCGAATGAGGACACCGCCGCGGTGCGGGGGTGGTCGGTGTTGGGCCATTGGATGGGCTCGGTTAGGAGTTGGACTGTGCCGCTGGACCAGTCGATGTGGGGGCTGGGTTGGTCGACGTGCAAGGTGGCGGGCAAGGTGGCGTGGGTGATGGCTTGGATCATCTTGACCACACCGGCGGCGCCGGCGGCGGCTTGGGTGTGGCCGATGTTGGATTTGATGGATCCCAGCCAAAGCGGTTGATCGGGCGTGTGGTGGTGGCCGTAGGTGGCGTGTAGGGCGCCGGCTTCGATGGGGTCACCCAGTGTGGTGCCGGTGCCGTGGGCTTCGACGGCGTCGACCTGGTCGTGGGTGAGGCCGGCGTTGGCTAGTGCTTGGTTGATGACGCGTTGTTGTGACGGGCCGTGGGGTGCGGTCAGTCCGTTGGATGCGCCGTCTTGGTTGATCGCCGATCCAGCGACGATCGCAAGGACCGGGTGGTTGTTGCGGCGGGCCTCGGAGAGCCGTTCAAGGACCAAGACCGCGGCGCCTTCACCAAAGCCGGTGCCATCGGCGGTAGCGGCGAAAGCTTTGCAGCGTCCATCTGGGGCCAGGCCGCGTTGGCGGGAGAACTCGGTGAAAATCGCAGGTGTGCTCATCACGGTGACGCCGCCGGCCAGTGCTAGCTGGGATTCGTTGTTGCGTAAGGATTGGCAGGCCAGGTGAATTGCCACCAGCGATGACGAGCAGGCGGTGTCAACGGTGATCGCTGGACCTTCTAGGCCCAAGGTGTAGGCGATACGGCCGGACATGACGCTAGTCGAGCCGCCGGTCATCGCATACCCCTCAGCGCCATCAGAGTTGGTGGCGCCGTAGGACTGGGCCCAGGCTCCGGCGAACACCCCGGTGGAGGTGCCGGCCAAGGTGTGCGCGGGAATACCCGCGGTTTCTAGCGCTTCCCAGCACACCTCCAGCAGCAGCCGCTGCTGGGGGTCCATCGCGCGTGCCTCCCGTGGAGAGATCCCAAAGAACCCGGCATCAAAACCTGCCGCATCGTCAAGGAACGCGCCGTAACGGGTGTAGGTTTTGCCGACCGCGTCCGGATCGGGATCAAACAATCCCTCCACATCCCAACCCCGATCGGCCGGAAAATTACCCACCACATCACGGCCAGCGATCACCAAGTCCCACAACTGATCCGCTGATGCGACACCACCGGGGAAACGACACGCCATCCCCACCACCGCCACCGGCTCCTCGGTACGACCAGCTGCGATCACCACCGGAGCCGGCATCAGGGCACCGATGCCAGGGATCTGTTCAAGCAGATGCTCGGCCACCGCATGGGGTGTGGGGTGATCGAAGATAAGAGTGGACGAAAGGTTGAGGCCGGTCGCAGTTTGGAGGTGGTCGCGCAGTTCAAGGGCGGTCAGCGAATCAAATCCGAGGTCTTTGAATGACTCATGAGTATCGAGACTCTCAGTTGAGGCGTACCCGAGAACGGATGCGGCTTGATCAAGGACCAACTTCCGGGTGACTGCACGCTGTTCTGTCGCCGTTAGTCCGGCTAATTTGCTCGTCAGGAGCGTCTCCGTCGATGCAGAGCTCGAGCGCATCGACTCGCGGTAAGCCATTACCTCTGTGATTTCGTGTAGGAAGGGCCTCGGTCGCGCCAAAGCGAATGTGGGGTAGAACCGATCCCAGTTGACGCTCGCAACAGTCAATGTTGCTTGCGGTCTGTCAATGGCGTCGCTTAGCGCCTGCACAGCTAAATCTGCTGACATCGATTTCAAGCCAATAAGGTTTAGTCCCGAAGCGGATGGCCGGTCTCCCATGCCGCCGCCAGCCCACAGTCCCCAAGCGACCGATGTTGCTGGTAACCCCAACGTGCGCCGTTTCTCGGCGAGCGAATCTAAGAATGCGTTAGCGGCAGCATATGCGCCTTGACTTTTGCCGCCCCAGATTCCGGCTACTGACGAGAACATGACAAACGCTGATAGTGTGAGGTTAGACGTGATGTCACTCAATACTTGGGCACCGTGAACCTTCGGCGCCAATTCGTCACTAAAGGATTCGTCCTCGAGTTCTGTTAGCAGAGTTGGCTGGTGTCGTCCTGCAAGATGAAAGACCGCATCAAGGGATTTACCTGCTATTGCAGCCTCGACTGAAGTGCGGTCTGTCACGTCGCAGGCGTGCACTGTCACACTGGCGCCAGCCGCGCGGAGGTCATCCACTAGCTCTGTAGCTCCATCGGCTGCCATCCCGCGACGGCTGGTTAAGAGCAAATCTACCGATTCATATTTGTGGGCCAACCACCTTGCGACGTGTGCGCCTAACGCGCCTGTGCCGCCTGTGATTAACACGGTCCCCCTCGGAGCCCACGCGGTCGAGGATTTGGATGTCGTGGTTGCCGGGGCGTGGATCAATCTCCGTAGGAAAACCCCAGACGGCCTGATCGCAAACTGATCTTCATCCGTCGGCTGCGCGAGGAGGGCGCACAAGCGCTCCCATGCTGCATCGTCGGGTGACTCGGGGAGGTCTACTAAGCCACCCCACGATCCCGGGTGCTCTAATGCGACGACTCTCCCCAGACCCCACACCAGGGCTGCTGACGGGCATCGGATCAAATCGTCGGCGCTGACCGATACCGCGCCCTGCGTTAGGCACCACAAAGGAACGTCCAAGTGGACATCGCCCATTGCTTGCACAAGATTTAATGTCTTGACCGCGCCGCTATCGGAGAATTCGGACCCGTGAATCCCTAAGAACGATATGACACCAGATATGTGTGAACCGAGATCTTTTAGGGAAGCGCCCATCAATGATCGATTGAAGTCCGGCTCGAAAATTGTGATAATCGTGACTAAGGCGCCGTGCGCTTCGAGCGCTGCAGCACATCCAATTACTGGGTCAGTCTTTGCAAGTTCGCTTGGAACTATCAGCAACCAAATGCCGGACAGCGTGGTCGAACTCGGCGTTGTTGGGGAAGACAGCCATGTCACCTGATAGCGCCAGGAATCAAGCTCGGACTGTGTGCGCTCCGCGCGACGCCATGAAGACAATGCAGGTAGCACGGTCTGCATGGCACTGGCGGTGACACCTATAGAATCAGCCAAGCCATCAACGTCTTCCCGCTCGACCGCCTCCCAAAAACGGGATTCAACGTTCTGGGCCTGTGGTTGACTGGCGGGATCGCCTTGACCGATACGGTTGGCGTCGAGCCAGAACCGTTGCCGCTGGAAGGCGTAGGTGGGCAGGTTAACTGTCTGGGTGCTGCGGCCGTCGAACACCGACTGCCAATCCACAGGAATGCCGGAGGTGGAAAGTCGTGCTGCAGCGCGCAATACGGCGACGGATTCAGGTTTATCGGTGGACAGTGCCGACACTGACACGGTCGGCTCGGCAGATTTCAAGGATTGCTCGATAGCTGCGCCCAACCCGCTGGCTGGACCGACTTCAATGAAGCAGCTAGCCCCCATGGCTTCCAACGAAGCGACACTATCGGCGAAACGGACTGGACGGCGGATGTGGTCCACCCAGTAACCTGCCGACCCGTAGTCGGCGTTGGCCAGCTGACCAGTCACGTTCGAAATCAGTGGAATCTGCGGTTGCTCCACAACGATTTCAGAAGCGAGCCGAGCGAACTCCTCCAACATCGGCTCCATCAACGATGAATGAAAGGCATGCGAAACCGCAAGTTCGTGCGCCCTGTAGCCCCTATCCGCCAATCGATTAGCGATCAAACGGACTGCCGCCTGATCACCAGAGATCACGACTGACCCTGGCGCATTGAGCGCCGCGATATCGACCCCTTCAACCAGCAAAGGCTCGACTTCATGCTGGCTGGCGGCTACCGCGACCATCGCTCCACCGGCGGGCAGGGCCTGCATCAGTCGGCCCCGCGCTGAAACTAATTTAGCCGCGTCCTGCAGGCTCAAAACGCCAGCCACTTGTGCAGCGGCCAGCTCTCCTACCGAATGGCCTATCACGTAATCCGGAACGACACCCCAGAAGCGCAGCAACGCAAACAGTGCGACCTCGACAGCAAACAACGACGGCTGGGCGAACTCCGTTGAATTGAGCAGGCCTTCATCGTCGCCCCACATAACTTGGCGTAGCGGCAACCGCAGATACTGGTCCAGCGCATCAACAACGTCATCAAACGCCGCCGCGAATACCGGGAATTGTTCATAAAGCTGCGCGCCCATGCCCAACCGCTGTGATCCCTGACCGGGAAACACCATTACAGTCTCGCCCGCTGCGCGGGCCCGGCCCACCACTACATCGGCGCCCAAGTCACCAGAAGCCAACTCGGCCAACCCGCGCTGCAACTGGTGACGATCCGCACCCACAACTACTGCGCGATGCTCAAACATCGATCGAGTGGCTATCAATGACCACCCCAGGTCGATTGCATCGACAACTGGATCATCGTCAAGGCGCGTCAACAATCGGCTCGCCTGCGCAGACAACGCCTCAGCCGACTTCGCTGAAATCACCCAGGGCACAAACGATAATCCCGTGCCTGCATCGGTGATTGTTGCGCAGGGAGATTGTGCGGGGCTGCAGTCCTCGGGGGTTTGTGTGGGGTTGGGGGTGGGGGGTTGTTGGAGGATGAGGTGGGCGTTGGTGCCGCTGATGCCGAATGAGGACACCGCCGCGGTGCGGGGGTGGTCGGTGTTGGGCCATTGGATGGGCTCGGTTAGGAGTTGGACTGTGCCGCTGGACCAGTCGATGTGGGGGCTGGGTTGGTCGACGTGCAAGGTGGCGGGCAAGGTGGCGTGGGTGATGGCTTGGATCATCTTGACCACACCGGCGGCGCCGGCGGCGGCTTGGGTGTGGCCGATGTTGGATTTGATGGATCCCAGCCAAAGCGGTTGATCGGGCGTGTGGTGGTGGCCGTAGGTGGCGTGTAGGGCGCCGGCTTCGATGGGGTCACCCAGTGTGGTGCCGGTGCCGTGGGCTTCGACGGCGTCGACCTGGTCGTGGGTGAGGCCGGCGTTGGCTAGTGCTTGGTTGATGACGCGTTGTTGTGACGGGCCGTGGGGTGCGGTCAGTCCGTTGGATGCGCCGTCTTGGTTGATCGCCGATCCAGCGACGATCGCAAGGACCGGGTGGTTGTTGCGGCGGGCCTCGGAGAGCCGTTCAAGGACCAAGACCGCGGCGCCTTCACCAAAGCCGGTGCCATCGGCGGTAGCGGCGAAAGCTTTGCAGCGTCCATCTGGGGCCAGGCCGCGTTGGCGGGAGAACTCGGTGAAAACCGCAGGTGTGCTCATCACGGTGACGCCGCCGGCCAGTGCTAGCTGGGATTCGTTGTTGCGTAAGGATTGGCAGGCCAGGTGAATTGCCACCAGCGATGACGAGCAGGCGGTGTCAATGGTGATCGCTGGACCTTCTAGGCCCAAGGTGTAGGCGATACGGCCGGACATGACGCTAGTCGAGCCGCCGGTCATCGCATACCCCTCAGCGCCATCGGAGTTGGTGGCGCCGTAGGACTGGGCCCAGGCTCCGGCGAACACCCCGGTGGAGGTGCCGGCCAAGGTGTGCGCGGGAATACCCGCGGTTTCTAGCGCTTCCCAGCACACCTCCAGCAGCAGCCGCTGCTGGGGGTCCATCGCGCGTGCCTCCCGTGGAGAGATCCCAAAGAACCCGGCATCAAAACCTGCCGCATCGTCAAGGAACGCGCCGTAACGGGTGTAGGTTTTGCCGACCGCGTCCGGATCGGGATCAAACAATCCCTCCACATCCCAACCCCGATCGGCCGGAAAATTACCCACCACATCACGGCCAGCGATCACCAAGTCCCACAACTGATCCGCTGATGCGACACCACCGGGGAAACGACACGCCATCCCCACCACCGCCACCGGCTCCTCGGTACGACCAGCTGCGATCACCACCGGAGCCGGCACCAGGGCACCGGTGGTGAGTCGGGTGTGCAGGTGTTGGGTTAGCGCGGTGGGTGTGGGGTGATCGAAGATAAGAGTGGGGGGCAGATCCAGGCCGGTGTTGTGGGTGAGGGTGTTGCGCAGTTCAAGGGCGGTCAGCGAATCGATTCCGAGGTCTTTGAACGCGGTGGCTGGGCTGATGCTTTCGGGGGTGTGGTGGCCCAGCACGGTGGCGGTGGCCGCGGCCACGAGGGTGGCCAGTGTTTGTTGTTGCTGTTGGGGGCTAAGTCCGTTGAGGCGGGCAGCGAGATCGGTTGGGGTAGAGGCCGCCCGGCGCCGTGGTGTGGTGATCAGCGCAGACAGGATCGGGGCCAGGGTGTTGTCGCGGGCGTGTCGGGCCAGGGTGTGGGTGTTGATCGGGGCGGGTATCGAAACGGGCCGTCCGGTGGCGAGGGCGGCATCGAACAGGGCCAGTCCGTGGCTGGTGGCGATGGGCATCAAACCCAGGCGGGTCATGCGGGCTAGATCTACATCGGTTAGATGCGCGGTGAGACCGGTGTGAGTCTGCCAGTAGCCCCAGGCCAGGCTGGTCGCGGGCAAGCCCAGGCGGTGGCGGTAGTCGGCGAGAGCATCTAACGCGGTGTTGGCTGCCGCGTAGTTACCCTGACCGGGACTGCCTATCATTCCGGCCATGGACGAGAACATGATGAATGCAGACAGGTTGTGTTCGTAGGTGAGTTGGTGCAGCTGCCATGCCGCGTCGGTTTTGGGGGCCAGCACCTGGTCGAGTTGATCGCCGGTCAACTCGGTGATTGGGGTGTCGGCCAATACCGCGGCGGTGTGCACTACCGCGGTTAAACGGTGTTGTGTGGGCACTGAATTGACCAGGGCGGCCAGTGCTTCGGGGTCGCTGATATCGCAGGCCGTGATGGTGACATGAGCACCTAGATCGGTGAGCCGCTGCTGCAGATCGGTGGCACCGTGGGCCTGAGGTCCGCGCCGCGAGGTCAACAACAGATGCCGGACACCATGGGCAGAAACCAGATGCTCGGCAAACAAGGCACCCAGCGTCCCGGTCCCCCCGGTGATCAACACCGTGCCCTCAGGATCTACCACCACCGGCGCAGTGAGCACGATCTTGCCTGTGTGACGGGCTTGACTCATGTCACGTAAGGCCGAGATGGCTTGGTAGATGCTGTAATTAGTGGTCGGTAGGGGTTTTAGGGTGTCGGTGGCAAACAGTGGGGACAGTTGGGCCAGTGTGCGCTGGATGTGATCGGGGGAGACGCTGAGCAGATCGAGGGCGCGGTAAATGACGCCGGGATGGGTTGCGGCGATGACCTCGGTATCACGGATGTCGGTTTTGCCGATTTCGACGAAATGGCCACCGCGGGGCAGCAGGGCTAGGGATGCTTCGACGAATTCACCACTGAGGCAGTTCAATACGACATCAACACCGGCGCCGTTGGTGGCATCGAGGAATGCGTTGGAAAAGTCCAGAGTACGCGAGGAAGCGATATGGTCGCGCGGTACCCCCAGTGCCTCAAGGGTGCTCCATTTCGCGGCGCTGGCGGTGGCGAATACTTCGGCACCCAAATGGTGTGCCAATTGAATCGCAGCCATACCCACACCGCCAGTGCCGGCATGGATCAGCACTCGTTGCCCTCGGCTTAGGCCCGAGATCTCGGCCAAAGCGATGTAGGCGGTCAGGAATACCACCGGTATGGATGCGGCTTGGGGGAAGGACCACCGGGCCGGGATCGTCATCACCATGCGGTGATCAGCGACAGTGCTGGGGGCAAACGCACCAGAGACGGTCATGCCGGTCACGGCATCACCCACGGCGAATCCGTAGACGTCGGGACCGATCTCGCTGATCACCCCGGCGGCTTCTCCGCCGAATCCGTCGTCGGGGATTAGCCCCAACGCGACGACCACGTCGTGAAAATTCAAACCAGCGGCCCGGACATCGATACGGATTTGTCCAGAGGCCAGGGCAGTGTGGGCGGTCGGTAGCAGGGCGAGGTTGGCCAGATCACCCTTGCCGGTGGTGTCAAGGCGCCAGGGGCCGCTGTCCGGTGGTGTCAGGACAGCGGTGCGGGTCAGGCGGGGGATGTGGATGGTGTCGCGGCGTATGGCCAGTTGGTTTTCGCGGGTTGGCAGGGTTAGGGCGGTGGTGAGGGTGTCGCTGTTGGTGTTGTCGTCGGTGTCGAGCAGTGTGAAGCGTCCGGGGTGTTCGTTTTGGGCGCTGCGGATCAGGCCCCACACTGCGGCGTGGGCTAGGTCGGGGACCGGGTCGTGGGCACTGGTGCTGACGCCGTGGCGGGTCACGATGACCAGTCGGGTGCCGGTGGTGTCGGGGTGAGTGAGCCAGTCCTGCACCACGGTAAGTGTTTGGCGGGTCAGGGTGTGTATCCGAGAAGACACCGCGGTGTCGGATGCTTGGTGTGCCTGGAGCTCTTCGTTGCTGGGCACCGGTACCGGCCACACAACCACGTCTGCTTCGGTGGTGCTGGTGTGCAGGTCGGTGCTGGTGTGTAGGTCGTGCAGGTAGCGGGGCAGCTGTTGAGTGGGTTCGGCGATCACCCGATACCGCAGGGCATCGGTGTCGGTGTCGGTGTCGGTCGTGGTGTCGGGGTGTGGTGGCCAGCTCAGGTGTAGTAGGCCAGCTGCCGTGGCTGCCGGAGCAGACCCTGTGGCGGTGGTGAGGGGGCGGGTGATCAATGAGTCGATGATCGCCACCGGGGCTCCGGTGGTGTCACTGGTGTGCACGGTGATGGCATCGGTGTTGGTACGGGTCAGCCGTACCCGCAATCGGGTGGCGTGGGTGGCGCGCAAACTGATGCCGGTAAAGGCGTAGGGCAGCCGCACCTGGTCACCGGTGTCTGCGGTGTTGGTGTCATCGGTGTTGTTGGTGGGGGGTTGGGTCAGGGCGAGTAGGGGGTGTAAAGCGGCGTCGAATAGGGCGGGGTGGATGCCGTAGCCGTCGATGTCGGTGTCTTCGGGTAGTTCAACTTCGGCGTAGATGACATCGGGTGTGGCGTGGTCACGCCATATCCGTTGCACACCTTGGAATGTTGGGCCGTAGTTGTAGCCCTGTGCAGCTAGGTCGTCGTAGAAGTCATCCACCTCGATCGCGGCTGTGCCGGGTGGAGGCCACGGCACAGGCGTTAGGGGGAGGTGGTTGTGGTCGGCGGTTTGTGCGGTCAGGACTGCGCTGGCATGCAGAACCCACTCGGGTTGTTCATCGCCGGTGGTGGTGTTGTCATGGCCGATATGTGGGCGCGAGTGGATGTTAAGAGACTGCCGGCCCATGTCATCGGTGTCGGTGACGGTGATCTGTAGATCCGCGGTGTCGTGGCCAGCGAGCAGCAGGGGGGTGTGCACGATCAGTTCGTTGACCGAGGAATATCCGGCACGGTCAGCGACATGCAGCGCTAGCTCGACAAATCCGGTGCCTGGGAACAGCACGGCTGATTCGACGGCGTGTTCGTTTAGCCATGGTTGGGTGCGTGGGCTGATCCGGCCGGTGAACACCCATCCGCGGTTTTCGGCCAGTTCGGTGGCGGTGTCTAGCAGCGGATGCATGGCGTGGGTATTGGCCCCGCTGAAATCACCGGCGGTGGGCAGCAGCCAGTAACGCTGATGCTGGAAAGCGTAGGTGGGCAGTGGGAGGGGGCGGGCCTGGCAGTAAAGAACATTCCAGGATGGGCTGATGCCATGGCAGTGCAGCTGGCCGAGTGCTGCAGCGAACGCGACAGCATCAGGGCGATCCTTGCGTAAAGCTGGCACTGCTGCGCCGCCGCCGCCGGCTTGTTCGACGGTGTCGGTGATCGCTTGTGTCAACACCGGGTGAGGTGAGAGTTCCAGGAAAACCTGCTCACCCGCCCCGAGCAGGGCAGCGACAGTGTCATGGAACCGGACAGTGTTACGGATGTTGCGGTACCAGTAGTCCGCGGTCATTGTGGTGGTGTCGTAGGCGGTGTCGTGAGGTTCGCCGTCGACGGTGGAATACATCGCGATGGTTGATGGCCGCGGTGTCAGCTCGGGTAGCTCGTCGAGGAACTGATGGCGGATGTGTTCCATATAGGGGGAATGAGAGGGGTAGTCCACCGGGATAGCGCGAGCGTCGATGTTTTCGTGTTCGCAGGTAGTCAGCAATTCGGTGATCGCTGTGGTATCGCCGGAGACCACAGCGCTAGCGGGGCCGTTAACTGCGGCGACAGTGATCTTGCCGTCCCACCGTGCCAGCAGCTGGGTCAGTGGTTCCTCGGGCGATAGCACTGAAGCCATGGCACCGGCACCGGCCAGGTCGGTCAAGACACGGCTGCGCAAAGCCACTACCGCAGCTGCTTCGGGCAAGGTCAGGGCTCCGGCCACATGTGCCGCGGCGATCTCGCCCTGGGAGTGGCCGATGACTGCATCGGGGGTGATTCCGGCCCACCGCCAGAGTGCGGCTAACGACACCATCACCGAGAACAACACAGGCTGGACCACATCGACCCGCTCCAACGACGGGGCCTCGGGTTCGTCGTGTAACACAGCTAGCACCGACCATCCAGTGAAAGGCTGTAACGCTGCGTCGCATGCGTCGAGGGCGTGGGCGAACACGGGGAATTGGCGGTAGAGATCTGCGCCCATGCCGGGGTATTGACTGCCCTGTCCGGGGAACACGAACACTGTTTTGCCGGGGCCCTGTGGGGTCAGCAGGCCTCTGCTCAGCAGGGGGTGTGTGCCGTTGTTGGCCAGGGCGTGCAGTGCGGCCAGCGCATCGGTTGTGTCGTGGTTGTTTTCGCTGTGGTGCTCAATGCTGGTGGTGATGGTGGCGCGGTGGGGGTGGTGGCTGCGTGTGGTAGCCAGGCTGTGGGCTACATCGATCGGATCCAGATCGGGGTGGGCGCTGAGATGCTGGTACAGACGGGCCGCTTGTGCGCTTAACCCCGGCGCTGAACGCGCTGACAACGGCCACACCAGTACACCCACTGCGGGATCAGAACCCACTGCGGGATCAGAACCCACTGCGGGATCAGAACCTGTTGTGGTGTCGGGGGTTTGTGTGGTGTCGGGGGTGGGGGGTTGTTGGAGGATGAGGTGGGCGTTGGTGCCGCTGATGCCGAATGAGGACACCGCCGCGGTGCGGGGGTGGTCGGTGTTGGGCCATTGGATGGGCTCGGTTAGGAGTTGGACTGTGCCGCTGGACCAGTCGATGTGGGGGCTGGGTTGGTCGACGTGCAAGGTGGCGGGCAAGGTGGCGTGGGTGATGGCTTGGATCATCTTGACCACACCGGCGGCGCCGGCGGCGGCTTGGGTGTGGCCGATGTTGGATTTGATGGATCCCAGCCAAAGCGGTTGATCGGGCGTGTGGTGGTGGCCGTAGGTGGCGTGTAGGGCGCCGGCTTCGATGGGGTCACCCAGTGTGGTGCCGGTGCCGTGGGCTTCGACGGCGTCGACCTGGTCGTGGGTGAGGCCGGCGTTGGCTAGTGCTTGGTTGATGACGCGTTGTTGTGACGGGCCGTGGGGTGCGGTCAGTCCGTTGGATGCGCCGTCTTGGTTGATCGCCGATCCAGCGACGATCGCAAGGACCGGGTGGTTGTTGCGGCGGGCCTCGGAGAGCCGTTCAAGGACCAAGACCGCGGCGCCTTCACCAAAGCCGGTGCCATCGGCGGTAGCGGCGAAGGCTTTGCAGCGTCCATCTGGGGCCAGGCCGCGTTGGCGGGAGAAATCGGTGAAAACCGCAGGTGTGCTCATCACGGTGACGCCGCCGGCCAGTGCTAGCTGGGATTCGTTGTTGCGTAAGGATTGGCAGGCCAGGTGAATTGCCACCAGCGATGACGAGCAGGCGGTGTCAACGGTGATCGCTGGACCTTCTAGGCCCAAGGTGTAGGCGATACGGCCGGACATGACGCTGATCGCGCCGCCGGTCATCGCATACCCCTCAGCGTCATCGGAGTTGGTGGCGCCGTAGGACTGGGCCCAGGCTCCGGCGAACACCCCGGTGGAGGTGCCGGCCAAGGTGTGCGCGGGAATACCCGCGGTTTCTAGCGCTTCCCAGCACACCTCCAGCAGCAGCCGCTGCTGGGGGTCCATCGCGCGTGCCTCCCGTGGAGAGATCCCAAAGAACCCGGCATCAAAACCTGCCGCATCGTCAAGGAACGCGCCGTAACGGGTGTAGGTTTTGCCGACCGCGTCCGGATCGGGATCAAACAGTCCCTCCACATCCCAACCCGATCGGCCGGAAAATTACCCACCACATCACGGCCAGCGATCACCAAGTCCCACAACTGATCCGCTGATGCGACACCACCGGGGAAACGACACGCCATCCCCACCACCGCCACCGGCTCCTCGGTACGACCAGCTGCGATCACCACCGGAGCCGGCACCAGGGCACCGGTGGTGAGTCGGGTGTGCAGGTGTTGGGTTAGCGCGGTGGGTGTGGGGTGATCGAAGATGAGGGTGGGGGGCAGATCCAGGCCGGTGTTGTGGGTGAGGGTGTTGCGCAGTTCAAGGGCGGTCAGCGAATCGATTCCGAGGTCTTTGAACGCGGTGGCTGGGCTGATGCTTTCGGGGGTGTGGTGGCCCAGCACGGTGGCGGTGGCCGCGGCCACGAGGGTGGCCAGTGTTTGTTGTTGCTGTTGGGGGCTAAGTCCGTTGAGGCGGGCAGCGAGATCGGTTGCGGCAGAAGCCGCCCGGCGCCGTGGTGTGGTGATCAGCGCAGACAGGATCGGGGCCAGGGTGTTGTCGCGGGCGTGTCGGGCCAGGGTGTGGGTGTTGATCGGGGCGGGTATCGAAACGGGCCGTCCGGTGGCGAGGGCGGCATCGAACAGGGCCAGTCCGTGGCTGGTGGCGATGGGCATCAAACCCAGGCGGGTCATGCGGGCTAGATCTACATCGGTTAGATGCGCGGTGACACCGGTGCGGGTCTGCCAGTAGCCCCAGGCCAGGCTGGTCGCGGGCAAGCCCAGGCGGTGGCGGTAGTCGGCGAGAGCATCTAACGCGGTGTTGGCTGCCGCGTAGTTACCCTGACCGGGACTGCCTATCATTCCGGCCATGGACGAGAACATGATGAATGCAGACAGGTTGTGTTCGTAGGTGAGTTGGTGCAGCTGCCATGCCGCGTCGATTTTGGGGGCCAGCACCTGGTCGAGTTGATCGCCGGTCAACTCGGTGATTGGGGTGTCGGCCAATACCGCGGCGGTGTGCACTACCGCGGTTAAACGGTGTTGTGTGGGCACTGAATTGACCAGGGCGGCCAGTGCTTCGGGGTCGCTGATATCGCAGGCCGTGATGGTGACATGAGCACCTAGATCGGTGAGCCGCTGCTGCAGATCGGTGGCACCGTGGGCCTGAGGTCCGCGCCGCGAGGTCAACAACAGATGCCGGACACCATGGGCAGAAACCAGATGCTCGGCAAACAAGGCACCCAGCGTCCCGGTCCCCCCGGTGATCAACACCGTGCCCTCAGGATCTACCACCACCGGCGCAGTGAGCGCACCGTCACTGCTGTGTCGGGTCAGGCGGGGGATGTGGATGGTGTCGCGGCGTATGGCCAGTTGGTTTTCGCGGGTTGGCAGGGTTAGGGCGGTGGTGAGGGTGTCGCTGTTGGTGTTGTCGTCGGTGTCGAGCAGTGTGAAGCGTCCGGGGTGTTCGTTTTGGGCGCTGCGGATCAGGCCCCACACTGCGGCGTGGGCTAGGTCGGGGACCGGGTCGTGGGCACTGGTGCTGACGCCGTGGCGGGTCACGATGACCAGTCGGGTGCCGGTGGTGTCGGGGTGAGTGAGCCAGTCCTGCACCACGGTAAGTGTTTGGCGGGTCAGGGTGTGTATCCGAGAAGACACCGCGGTGTCGGATGCTTGGTGTGCCTGGAGCTCTTCGTTGCTGGGCACCGGTACCGGCCACACAACCACGTCTGCTTCGGTGGTGCTGGTGTGCAGGTCGGTGCTGGTGTGTAGGTCGTGCAGGTAGCGGGGCAGCTGTTGAGTGGGTTCGGCGATCACCCGATACCGCAGGGCATCGGTGTCGGTGTCGGTGTCGGTCGTGGTGTCGGGGTGTGGTGGCCAGCTCAGGTGTAGTAGGCCAGCTGCCGTGGCTGCCGGAGCAGACCCTGTGGCGGTGGTGAGGGGGCGGGTGATCAATGAGTCGATGATCGCCACCGGGGCTCCGGTGGTGTCACTGGTGTGCACGGTGATGGCATCGGTGTTGGTACGGGTCAGCCGTACCCGCAATCGGGTGGCGTGGGTGGCGTGCAAACTGATGCCGGTAAAGGCGTAGGGCAGCCGCACCTGGTCACCGGTGTCTGCGGTGTTGGTGTCATCGGTGTTGTTGGTGGGGGGTTGGGTCAGGGCGAGTAGGGGGTGTAAAGCGGCGTCGAATAGGGCGGGGTGGATGCCGTAGCCGTCGATGTCGGTGTCTTCGGGTAGTTCAACTTCGGCGTAGATGACATCGGGTGTGGCGTGGTCACGCCATATCCGTTGCACACCTTGGAATGTTGGGCCGTAGTTGTAGCCCTGTGCAGCTAGGTCGTCGTAGAAGTCATCCACCTCGATCGCGGCTGTGCCGGGTGGAGGCCACGGCACAGGCGTTAGGGGGAGGTGGTTGTGGTCGGCGGTTTGTGCGGTCAGGACTGCGCTGGCATGCAGAACCCACTCGGGTTGTTCATCGCCGGTGGTGGTGTTGTCATGGCCGATATGTGGGCGCGAGTGGATGTTAAGAGACTGCCGGCCCATGTCATCGGTGTCGGTGACGGTGATCTGTAGATCCGCGGTGTCGTGGCCAGCGAGCAGCAGGGGGGTGTGCACGATCAGTTCGTTGACCGAGGAATATCCGGCACGGTCAGCGACATGCAGCGCTAGCTCGACAAATCCGGTGCCTGGGAACAGCACGGCTGATTCGACGGCGTGTTCGTTTAGCCATGGTTGGGTGCGTGGGCTGATCCGGCCGGTGAACACCCATCCGCGGTTTTCGGCCAGTTCGGTGGCGGTGTCTAGCAGCGGATGCATGGCGTGGGTATTGGCCCCGCTGAAATCACCGGCGGTGGGCAGCAGCCAGTAACGCTGATGCTGGAAAGCGTAGGTGGGCAGTGTGAGGGGGCGGGCCTGGCAGTAAAGAACATTCCAGGATGGGCTGATGCCATGGCAGTGCAGCTGGCCGAGTGCTGCAGCGAACGCGACAGCATCAGGGCGATCCTTGCGTAAAGCTGGCACTGCTGCGCCGCCGCCGCCGGCTTGTTCGACGGTGTCGGTGATCGCTTGTGTCAACACCGGGTGAGGTGAGAGTTCCAGGAAAACCTGCTCACCCGCCCCGAGCAGGGCAGCGACAGTGTCATGGAACCGGACAGTGTTACGGATGTTGCGGTACCAGTAGTCCGCGGTCATTGTGGTGGTGTCGTAGGCGGTGTCGTGAGGTTCGCCGTCGACGGTGGAATACATCGCGATGGTTGATGGCCGCGGTGTCAGCTCGGGTAGCTCGTCGAGGAACTGATGGCGGATGTGTTCCATATAGGGGGAATGAGAGGGGTAGTCCACCGGGATAGCGCGAGCGTCGATGTTTTCGTGTTCGCAGGTAGTCAGCAATTCGGTGATCGCTGTGGTATCGCCGGAGACCACAGCGCTAGCGGGGCCGTTAACTGCGGCGACAGTGATCTTGCCGTCCCACCGTGCCAGCAGCTGGGTCAGTGGTTCCTCGGGCGATAGCACTGAAGCCATGGCACCGGCACCGGCCAGGTCGGTCAAGACACGGCTGCGCAAAGCCACTACCGCAGCTGCTTCGGGCAAGGTCAGGGCTCCGGCCACATGTGCCGCGGCGATCTCGCCCTGGGAGTGGCCGATGACTGCATCGGGGGTGATTCCGGCCCACCGCCAGAGTGCGGCTAACGACACCATCACCGAGAACAACACAGGCTGGACCACATCGACCCGCTCCAACGACGGGGCCTCGGGTTCGTCGTGTAACACAGCTAGCACCGACCATCCAGTGAAAGGCTGTAACGCTGCGTCGCATGCGTCGAGGGCGTGGGCGAACACGGGGAATTGGCGGTAGAGATCTGCGCCCATGCCGGGGTATTGACTGCCCTGTCCGGGGAACACGAACACTGTTTTGCCGGGGCTCTGTGGGGTCAGCAGGCCTCTGCTCAGCAGGGGGTGTGTGCCGTTGTTGGCCAGGGCGTGCAGTGCGGCCAGCGCATCGGTTGTGTCGTGGTTGTTTTCGCTGTGGTGCTCAATGCTGGTGGTGATGGTGGCGCGGTGGGGGTGGTGGCTGCGTGTGGTAGCCAGGCTGTGGGCTACATCGATCGGATCCAGATCGGGGTGGGCGCTGAGATGCTGGTACAGACGGGCCGCTTGTGCGCTTAACCCCGGCGCTGAACGCGCTGACAACGGCCACACCAGTACACCCACTGCGGGATCAGAACCCACTGCGGGATCAGAACCCACTGCGGGATCAGAACCTGTTGTGGTGTCGGGGGTTTGTGTGGTGTCGGGGGTGGGGGGTTGTTGGAGGATGAGGTGGGCGTTGGTGCCGCTGATGCCGAATGAGGACACCGCCGCGGTGCGGGGGTGGTCGGTGTTGGGCCATTGGATGGGCTCGGTTAGGAGTTGGACTGTGCCGCTGGACCAGTCGATGTGGGGGCTGGGTTGGTTGACGTGCAAGGTGGCGGGCAAGGTGGCGTGGGTGATGGCTTGGATCATCTTGACCACACCGGCGGCGCCGGCGGCGGCTTGGGTGTGGCCGATGTTGGATTTGATGGATCCCAGCCAAAGCGGTTGATCGGGCGTGTGGTGGTGGCCGTAGGTGGCGTGTAGGGCGCCGGCTTCGATGGGGTCACCCAGTGTGGTGCCGGTGCCGTGGGCTTCGACGGCGTCGACCTGGTCGTGGGTGAGGCCGGCGTTGGCTAGTGCTTGGTTGATGACGCGTTGTTGTGACGGGCCGTGGGGTGCGGTCAGTCCGTTGGATGCGCCGTCTTGGTTGATCGCCGATCCAGCGACGATCGCAAGGACCGGGTGGTTGTTGCGGCGGGCCTCGGAGAGCCGTTCAAGGACCAAGACCGCGGCGCCTTCACCAAAGCCGGTGCCATCGGCGGTAGCGGCGAAGGCTTTGCAGCGTCCATCTGGGGCCAGGCCGCGTTGGCGGGAGAACTCGGTGAAAATCGCAGGTGTGCTCATCACGGTGACGCCGCCGGCCAGTGCTAGCTGGGATTCGTTGTTGCGTAAGGATTGGCAGGCCAGGTGAATTGCCACCAGCGATGACGAGCAGGCGGTGTCAACGGTGATCGCTGGACCTTCTAGGCCCAAGGTGTAGGCGATACGGCCGGACATGACGCTGATCGCGCCGCCGGTCATCGCATACCCCTCAGCGTCATCGGAGTTGGTGGCGCCGTAGGACTGGGCCCCGGCTCCGACGAACACCCCGGTGGAGGTGCCGGCCAAGGTGTGCGCGGGAATACCCGCGGTTTCTAGCGCTTCCCAGCACACCTCCAGCAGCAGCCGCTGCTGGGGGTCCATCGCGCGTGCCTCCCGTGGAGAGATCCCAAAGAACCCGGCATCAAAACCTGCCGCATCGTCAAGGAACGCGCCGTAACGGGTGTAGGTTTTGCCGACCGCGTCCGGATCGGGATCAAACAATCCCTCCACATCCCAACCCCGATCGGCCGGAAAATTACCCACCACATCACGGCCAGCGATCACCAAGTCCCACAACTGATCCGCTGATGCGACACCACCGGGGAAACGACACGCCATCCCCACCACCGCCACCGGCTCCTCGGTACGACCAGCTGCGATCACCACCGGAGCCGGCACCAGGGCACCGATGCCAGGGATCTGTTCAAGCAGATGCTCGGCCACCGCATGGGGTGTGGGGTGATCGAAGATAAGAGTGGACGAAAGGTTGAGGCCGGTGTTGTGGGTGAGGGTGTTGCGCAGTTCGAGGGCGGTCAGCGAATCGATTCCGAGGTCTTTGAACGCGGTGGCTGGGCTGATGCTTTCGGGGGTGTGGTGGCCCAGCACGGTGGCGGTGGCCGCGGCCACGAGGGTGGCCAGTGTTTGTTGTTGCTGTTGGGGGCTAAGTCCGTTGAGGCGGGCAGCGAGATCGGTTGGGGTAGAGGCCGCCCGGCGCCGTGGTGTGGTGATCAGCGCAGACAGGATCGGGGCCAGGGTGTTGTCGCGGGCGTGTCGGGCCAGGGTGTGGGTGTTGACCGGGGCGGGTATCGAAACGGGCTGTCCGGTGGCGAGGGCGGCATCGAACAGGGCCAGTCCGTGGCTGGTGGCGATGGGCATCAAACCCAGGCGGGTCATGCGGGCTAGATCTACATCGGTTAGATGCGCGGTGAGACCGGTGCGAGTCTGCCAGTAGCCCCAGGCCAGGCTGGTCGCGGGCAAGCCCAGGCGGTGGCGGTAGTCGGCGAGAGCATCTAACGCGGTGTTGGCTGCCGCGTAGTTACCCAGACCGGGACTGCCTATCATTCCGGCCATGGACGAGAACATGATGAATGCAGACAGGTTGTGTTCGTAGGTGAGTTGGTGCAGCTGCCATGCCGCGTCGATTTTGGGGGCCAGCACCTGGTCGAGTTGATCGCCGGTCAACTCGGTGATTGGGGTGTCGGCC
This sequence comes from Mycobacterium ulcerans subsp. shinshuense, assembly GCF_002355775.1. Lineage (NCBI taxonomy): Bacteria > Bacillati > Actinomycetota > Actinomycetes > Mycobacteriales > Mycobacteriaceae > Mycobacterium > Mycobacterium ulcerans. Next base: position 135,852 of record NZ_AP017625.1, read on the forward strand.
AATACCACGGCGGTGTGCACTACCGCGGTTAAACGGTGTTGTGTGGGCACTGAATTGACCAGGGCGGCCAGTGCTTCGGGATCGCTGATATCGCAGGCCGTGATGGTGACATGAGCACCTAGATCGGTGAGCCGCTGCTGCAGATCGGTGGCACCGTGGGCCTGAGGTCCGCGCCGCGAGGTCAACAACAGATGCCGGACACCATGGGCAGAAACCAGATGCTCGGCAAACAAGGCACCCAGCGTCCCGGTCCCCCCGGTGATCAACACCGTGCCCTCAGGATCTACCACCACCGGCGCAGTGAGCACGATCTTGCCTGTGTGACGGGCTTGACTCATGTCACGTAAGGCCGAGATGGCTTGGTAGATGCTGTAATTAGTGGTCGGTAGGGGTTTTAGGGTGTCGGTGGCAAACAGTGGGGACAGTTGGGCCAGTGTGCGCTGGATGTGATCGGGGGAGACGCTGAGCAGATCGAGGGCGCGGTAAATGACGCCGGGATGGGTTGCGGCGATGACCTCGGTATCACGGATGTCGGTTTTGCCGATTTCGACGAAATGGCCACCGCGGGGCAGCAGGGCTAGGGATGCTTCGACGAATTCACCACTGAGGCAGTTCAATACGACATCAACACCGGCGCCGTTGGTGGCATCGAGGAATGCGTTGGAAAAGTCCAGAGTACGCGAGGAAGCGATATGGTCGCGCGGTACCCCCAGTGCCTCAAGGGTGCTCCATTTCGCGGCGCTGGCGGTGGCGAATACTTCGGCACCCAAATGGTGTGCCAATTGAATCGCAGCCATACCCACACCGCCAGTGCCGGCATGGATCAGCACTCGTTGCCCTCGGCTTAGGCCCGAGATCTCGGCCAAAGCGATGTAGGCGGTCAGGAATACCACCGGTATGGATGCGGCTTGGGGGAAGGACCACCGGGCCGGGATCGTCATCACCATGCGGTGATCAGCGACAGTGCTGGGGGCAAACGCACCAGAGACGGTCATGCCGGTCACGGCATCACCCACGGCGAATCCGTAGACGTCGGGACCGATCTCGCTGATCACCCCGGCGGCTTCTCCGCCGAATCCGCCGTCGGGGATTAGCCCCAACGCGACGACCACGTCGTGAAAATTCAAACCAGCGGCCCGGACATCGATACGGATTTGTCCAGAGGCCAGGGCAGTGTGGGCGGTCGGTAGCAGGGCGAGGTTGGCCAGATCACCCTTGCCGGTGGTGTCAAGGCGCCAGGGGCCGCTGTCCGGTGGTGTCAGGACAGCGGTGCGGGTCAGGCGGGGGATGTGGATGGTGTCGCGGCGTATGGCCAGTTGGTTTTCGCGGGTTGGCAGGGTTAGGGCGGTGGTGAGGGTGTCGCTGTTGGTGTTGTCGTCGGTGTCGAGCAGTGTGAAGCGTCCGGGGTGTTCGTTTTGGGCGCTGCGGATCAGGCCCCACACTGCGGCGTGGGCTAGGTCGGGGACCGGGTCGTGGGCACTGGTGCTGACGCCGTGGCGGGTCACGATGACCAGTCGGGTGCCGGTGGTGTCGGGGTGAGTGAGCCAGTCCTGCACCACGGTAAGTGTTTGGCGGGTCAGGGTGTGTATCCGAGAAGACACCGCGGTGTCGGATGCTTGGTGTGCCTGGAGCTCTTCGTTGCTGGGCACCGGTACCGGCCACACAACCACGTCTGCTTCGGTGGTGCTGGTGTGCAGGTCGGTGCTGGTGTGTAGGTCGTGCAGGTAGCGGGGCAGCTGTTGAGTGGGTTCGGCGATCACCCGATACCGCAGGGCATCGGTGTCGGTGTCGGTGTCGGTCGTGGTGTCGGGGTGTGGTGGCCAGCTCAGGTGTAGTAGGCCAGCTGCCGTGGCTGCCGGAGCAGACCCTGTGGCGGTGGTGAGGGGGCGGGTGATCAATGAGTCGATGATCGCCACCGGGGCTCCGGTGGTGTCACTGGTGTGCACGGTGATGGCATCGGTGTTGGTACGGGTCAGCCGTACCCGCAATCGAGTGGCGTGGGTGGCGTGCAAACTGATGCCGGTAAAGGCGTAGGGCAGCCGCACCTGGTCACCGGTGTCTGCGGTGTTGGTGTCATCGGTGTTGTTGGTGGGGGGTTGGGTCAGGGCGAGTAGGGGGTGTAAAGCGGCGTCGAATAGGGCGGGGTGGATGCCGTAGCCGTCGATGTCGGTGTCTTCGGGTAGTTCAACTTCGGCGTAGATGACATCGGGTGTGGCGTGGTCACGCCATATCCGTTGCACACCTTGGAATGTTGGGCCGTAGTTGTAGCCCTGTGCAGCTAGGTCGTCGTAGAAGTCATCCACCTCGATCGCGGCTGTGCCGGGTGGAGGCCACGGCACAGGCGTTAGGGGGAGGTGGTTGTGGTCGGCGGTTTGTGCGGTCAGGACTGCGCTGGCATGCAGAACCCACTCGGGTTGTTCATCGCCGGTGGTGGTGTTGTCATGGCCGATATGTGGGCGCGAGTGGATGTTAAGAGACTGCCGGCCCATGTCATCGGTGTCGGTGACGGTGATCTGTAGATCCGCGGTGTCGTGGCCAGCGAGCAGCAGGGGGGTGTGCACGATCAGTTCGTTGACCGAGGAATATCCGGCACGGTCAGCGACATGCAGCGCTAGCTCGACAAATCCGGTGCCTGGGAACAGCACGGCTGATTCGACGGCGTGTTCGTTTAGCCATGGTTGGGTGCGTGGGCTGATCCGGCCGGTGAACACCCATCCGCGGTTTTCGGCCAGTTCGGTGGCGGTGTCTAGCAGCGGATGCATGGCGTGGGTATTGGCCCCGCTGAAATCACCGGCGGTGGGCAGCAGCCAGTAACGCTGATGCTGGAAAGCGTAGGTGGGCAGTGGGAGGGGGCGGGCCTGGCAGTAAAGAACATTCCAGGATGGGCTGATGCCATGGCAGTGCAGCTGGCCGAGTGCTGCAGCGAACGCGACAGCATCAGGGCGATCCTTGCGTAAAGCTGGCACTGCTGCGCCGCCGCCGCCGGCTTGTTCGACGGTGTCGGTGATCGCTTGTGTCAACACCGGGTGAGGTGAGAGTTCCAGGAAAACCTGCTCACCCGCCCCGAGCAGGGCAGCGACAGTGTCATGGAACCGGACAGTGTTACGGATGTTGCGGTACCAGTAGTCCGCGGTCATTGTGGTGGTGTCGTAGGCGGTGTCGTGAGGTTCGCCGTCGACGGTGGAATACATCGCGATGGTTGATGGCCGCGGTGTCAGCTCGGGTAGCTCGTCGAGGAACTGATGGCGGATGTGTTCCATATAGGGGGAATGAGAGGGGTAGTCCACCGGGATAGCGCGAGCGTCGATGTTTTCGTGTTCGCAGGTAGTCAGCAATTCGGTGATCGCTGTGGTATCGCCGGAGACCACAGCGCTAGCGGGGCCGTTAACTGCGGCGACAGTGATCTTGCCGTCCCACCGTGCCAGCAGCTGGGTCAGTGGTTCCTCGGGCGATAGCACTGAAGCCATGGCACCGGCACCGGCCAGGTCGGTCAAGACACGGCTGCGCAAAGCCACTACCGCAGCTGCTTCGGGCAAGGTCAGGGCTCCGGCCACATGTGCCGCGGCGATCTCGCCCTGGGAGTGGCCGATGACTGCATCGGGGGTGATTCCGGCCCACCGCCAGAGTGCGGCTAACGACACCATCACCGAGAACAACACAGGCTGGACCACATCGACCCGCTCCAACGACGGGGCCTCGGGTTCGTCGTGTAACACAGCTAGCACCGACCATCCAGTGAAAGGCTGTAACGCTGCGTCGCATGCGTCGAGGGCGTGGGCGAACACGGGGAATTGGCGGTAGAGATCTGCGCCCATGCCGGGGTATTGACTGCCCTGTCCGGGGAACACGAACACTGTTTTGCCGGGGCCCTGTGGGGTCAGCAGGCCTCTGCTCAGCAGGGGGTGTGTGCCGTTGTTGGCCAGGGCGTGCAGTGCGGCCAGCGCATCGGTTGTGTCGTGGTTGTTTTCGCTGTGGTGCTCAATGCTGGTGGTGATGGTGGCGCGGTGGGGGTGGTGGCTGCGTGTGGTAGCCAGGCTGTGGGCTACATCGATCGGATCCAGATCGGGGTGGGCGCTGAGATGCTGGTACAGACGGGCCGCTTGTGCGCTTAACCCCGGCGCTGAACGCGCTGACAACGGCCACACCAGTACACCCACTGCGGGATCAGAACCCACTGCGGGATCAGAACCCACTGCGGGATCAGAACCCACTGCGGGATCAGAACCTGTTGTGGTGTCGGGGGTTTGTGTGGTGTCGGGGGTGGGGGGTTGTTGGAGGATGAGGTGGGCGTTGGTGCCGCTGATGCCGAATGAGGACACCGCCGCGGTGCGGGGGTGGTCGGTGTTGGGCCATTGGATGGGCTCGGTTAGGAGTTGGACTGTGCCGCTGGACCAGTCGATGTGGGGGCTGGGTTGGTCGACGTGCAAGGTGGCGGGCAAGGTGGCGTGGGTGATGGCTTGGATCATCTTGACCACACCGGCGGCGCCGGCGGCGGCTTGGGTGTGGCCGATGTTGGATTTGATGGATCCCAGCCAAAGCGGTTGATCGGGCGTGTGGTGGTGGCCGTAGGTGGCGTGTAGGGCGCCGGCTTCGATGGGGTCACCCAGTGTGGTGCCGGTGCCGTGGGCTTCGACGGCGTCGACCTGGTCGTGGGTGAGGCCGGCGTTGGCTAGTGCTTGGTTGATGACGCGTTGTTGTGACGGGCCGTGGGGTGCGGTCAGTCCGTTGGATGCGCCGTCTTGGTTGATCGCCGATCCAGCGACGATCGCAAGGACCGGGTGGTTGTTGCGGCGGGCCTCGGAGAGCCGTTCAAGGACCAAGACCGCGGCGCCTTCACCCCAGCCGGTGCCATCGGCGGTAGCGGCGAAAGCTTTGCAGCGTCCATCTGGGGCCAGGCCGCGTTGGCGGGAGAACTCGGTGAAAATCGCAGGTGTGCTCATCACGGTGACGCCGCCGGCCAGTGCTAGCTGGGATTCGTTGTTGCGTAAGGATTGGCAGGCCAGGTGAATTGCCACCAGCGATGACGAGCAGGCGGTGTCAACGGTGATCGCTGGACCTTCTAGGCCCAAGGTGTAGGCGATACGGCCGGACATGACGCTAGTCGCGCCGCCGGTCATCGCATACCCCTCAGCGCCATCGGAGTTGGTGGCGCCGTAGGACTGGGCCCCGGCTCCGACGAACACCCCGGTGGAGGTGCCGGCCAAGGTGTGCGCGGGAATACCCGCGGTTTCTAGCGCTTCCCAGCACACCTCCAGCAGCAGCCGCTGCTGGGGGTCCATCGCGCGTGCCTCCCGTGGAGAGATCCCAAAGAACCCGGCATCAAAACCTGCCGCATCGTCAAGGAACGCGCCGTAACGGGTGTAGGTTTTGCCGACCGCGTCCGGATCGGGATCAAACAATCCCTCCACATCCCAACCCCGATCGGCCGGAAAATTACCCACCACATCACGGCCAGCGATCACCAAGTCCCACAACTGATCCGCTGATGCGACACCACCGGGGAAACGACACGCCATCCCCACCACCGCCACCGGCTCCTCGGTACGACCAGCTGCGATCACCACCGGAGCCGGCACCAGGGCACCGGTGGTGAGTCGGGTGTGCAGGTGTTGGGTTAGCGCGGTGGGTGTGGGGTGATCGAAGATGAGGGTGGGGGGCAGATCCAGGCCGGTGTTGTGGGTGAGGGTGTTGCGCAGTTCAAGGGCGGTCAGCGAATCGATTCCGAGGTCTTTGAACGCGGTGGCTGGGCTGATGCTTTCGGGGGTGTGGTGGCCCAGCACGGTGGCGGTGGCCGCGGCCACGAGGGTGGCCAGTGTTTGTTGTTGCTGTTGGGGGCTAAGTCCGTTGAGGCGGGCAGCGAGATCGGTTGCGGCAGAAGCCGCCCGGCGCCGTGGTGTGGTGATCAGCGCAGACAGGATCGGGGCCAGGGTGTTGTCGCGGGCGTGTCGGGCCAGGGTGTGGGTGTTGATCGGGGCGGGTATCGAAACGGGCCGTCCGGTGGCGAGGGCGGCATCGAACAGGGCCAGTCCGTGGCTGGTGGCGATGGGCATCAAACCCAGGCGGGTCATGCGGGCTAGATCTACATCGGTTAGATGCGCGGTGACACCGGTGCGGGTCTGCCAGTAGCCCCAGGCCAGGCTGGTCGCGGGCAAGCCCAGGCGGTGGCGGTAGTCGGCGAGAGCATCTAACGCGGTGTTGGCTGCCGCGTAGTTACCCTGACCGGGACTGCCTATCATTCCGGCCATGGACGAGAACATGATGAATGCAGACAGGTTGTGTTCGTAGGTGAGTTGGTGCAGCTGCCATGCCGCGTCGATTTTGGGGGCCAGCACCTGGTCGAGTTGATCGCCGGTCAACTCGGTGATTGGGGTGTCGGCCAATACCGCGGCGGTGTGCACTACCGCGGTTAAACGGTGTTGTGTGGGCACTGAATTGACCAGGGCGGCCAGTGCTTCGGGGTCGCTGATATCGCAGGCCGTGATGGTGACATGAGCACCTAGATCGGTGAGCCGCTGCTGCAGATCGGTGGCACCGTGGGCCTGAGGTCCGCGCCGCGAGGTCAACAACAGATGCCGGACACCATGGGCAGAAACCAGATGCTCGGCAAACAAGGCACCCAGCGTCCCGGTCCCCCCGGTGATCAACACCGTGCCCTCAGGATCTACCACCACCGGCGCAGTGAGCGCACCGTCACTGCTGTGTCGGGTCAGGCGGGGGATGTGGATGGTGTCGCGGCGTATGGCCAGTTGGTTTTCGCGGGTTGGCAGGGTTAGGGCGGTGGTGAGGGTGTCGCTGTTGGTGTTGTCGTCGGTGTCGAGCAGTGTGAAGCGTCCGGGGTGTTCGTTTTGGGCGCTGCGGATCAGGCCCCACACTGCGGCGTGGGCTAGGTCGGGGACCGGGTCGTGGGCACTGGTGCTGACGCCGTGGCGGGTCACGATGACCAGTCGGGTGCCGGTGGTGTCGGGGTGAGTGAGCCAGTCCTGCACCACGGTAAGTGTTTGGCGGGTCAGGGTGTGTATCCGAGAAGACACCGCGGTGTCGGATGCTTGGTGTGCCTGGAGCTCTTCGTTGCTGGGCACCGGTACCGGCCACACAACCACGTCTGCTTCGGTGGTGCTGGTGTGCAGGTCGGTGCTGGTGTGTAGGTCGTGCAGGTAGCGGGGCAGCTGTTGAGTGGGTTCGGCGATCACCCGATACCGCAGGGCATCGGTGTCGGTGTCGGTGTCGGTCGTGGTGTCGGGGTGTGGTGGCCAGCTCAGGTGTAGTAGGCCAGCTGCCGTGGCTGCCGGAGCAGACCCTGTGGCGGTGGTGAGGGGGCGGGTGATCAATGAGTCGATGATCGCCACCGGGGCTCCGGTGGTGTCACTGGTGTGCACGGTGATGGCATCGGTGTTGGTACGGGTCAGCCGTACCCGCAATCGGGTGGCGTGGGTGGCGTGCAAACTGATGCCGGTAAAGGCGTAGGGCAGCCGCACCTGGTCACCGGTGTCTGCGGTGTTGGTGTCATCGGTGTTGTTGGTGGGGGGTTGGGTCAGGGCGAGTAGGGGGTGTAAAGCGGCGTCGAATAGGGCGGGGTGGATGCCGTAGCCGTCGATGTCGGTGTCTTCGGGTAGTTCAACTTCGGCGTAGATGACATCGGGTGTGGCGTGGTCACGCCATATCCGTTGCACACCTTGGAATGTTGGGCCGTAGTTGTAGCCCTGTGCAGCTAGGTCGTCGTAGAAGTCATCCACCTCGATCGCGGCTGTGCCGGGTGGAGGCCACGGCACAGGCGTTAGGGGGAGGTGGTTGTGGTCGGCGGTTTGTGCGGTCAGGACTGCGCTGGCATGCAGAACCCACTCGGGTTGTTCATCGCCGGTGGTGGTGTTGTCATGGCCGATATGTGGGCGCGAGTGGATGTTAAGAGACTGCCGGCCCATGTCATCGGTGTCGGTGACGGTGATCTGTAGATCCGCGGTGTCGTGGCCAGCGAGCAGCAGGGGGGTGTGCACGATCAGTTCGTTGACCGAGGAATATCCGGCACGGTCAGCGACATGCAGCGCTAGCTCGACAAATCCGGTGTTCGGGAACAGCACGGCTGATTCGACGGCGTGTTCGTTTAGCCATGGTTGGGTGCGTGGGCTGATCCGGCCGGTGAACACCCATCCGCGGTTTTCGGCCAGTTCGGTGGCGGTGTCTAGCAGCGGATGCATGGCGTGGGTATTGGCCCCGCTGAAATCACCGGCGGTGGGCAGCAGCCAGTAACGCTGATGCTGGAAAGCGTAGGTGGGCAGTGTGAGGGGGCGGGCCTGGCAGTAAAGAACATTCCAGGATGGGCTGATGCCATGGCAGTGCAGCTGGCCGAGTGCTGCAGCGAACGCGACAGCATCAGGGCGATCCTTGCGTAGAGCTGGCACTGCTGCGCCGCCGCCGCCGGCTTGTTCGACGGTGTCGGTGATCGCTTGTGTCAACACCGGGTGAGGTGAGAGTTCCAGGAAAACCTGCTCACCCGCCCCGAGCAGGGCAGCGACAGTGTCATGGAACCGGACAGTGTTACGTAGCTGTTGGGTCCAATAGTCAGGTGAGGCGAGTTGGTCGTGGCGGGCGATCTGCCCGGTGAGGTTGGACAAGATGGGCAAGGTGGGTGCGGTGAAGGTGAGTTGGGCCGCGATCTGGCGGAATTGTTCGAGGATGGGGTCCATATGTGGAGAGTGGAAAGCGTGACTGACCTGCAGTCGGGTGGTACGTCGATCTTGGGCAATGAAGTGCTCGCCGATTTGTTCGAGGCTGTCGTGATCTCCTGACAGTACGATCGACGTTGCTCCGTTGATCGCGGCGATGGACACGGCGTGGTCTAGGCCTTCAAGCAGCGGTTGTACTTCTGCTTCGCTGGCTTGTAGCGCGAGCATCGTCCCGCCGGGCGTGCAGGATTGCATCAGTCGTCCTCGGCTTGTGACCAAGGTGGCTGCGTCTTGCAGTGACAGCACACCGGCGGCGTATGCCGCGGTGAGTTCTCCGATGGAGTGGCCTAGCAGGTAGTCCGGGTGGATACCGGCGTGGGTGAACAATCGATGTAGAGCGGTTCCCAGCGCGAACAACGCCGGTTGTGCATAGAAGGTCTGGTCCAGCAGTTGCGCCATGGCAGTGTCTTGTTGGCTGAACATCACCTCAAGCAACGCAACATCGAGATGCGGGTTCAGCGCCGCAGCGACCTCGTCGAGGGCGTGGGCGAACACGGGGAATTGGCGGTAGAGATCTGCGCCCATGCCGGGGTATTGACTGCCCTGTCCGGGGAACACGAACACTGTTTTGCCGGGGCCCTGTGGGGTCAGCAGGCCTCTGCTCAGCAGGGGGTGTGTGCCGTTGTTGGCCAGGGCGTGCAGTGCGGCCAGCGCATCGGTTGTGTTGTGGTTGTTTTCGCTGTGGTGCTCAATGCTGGTGGTGATGGTGGCGCGGTGGGGGTGGTGGCTGCGTGTGGTAGCCAGGCTGTGGGCTACATCGATCGGATCCAGATCGGGGTGGGCGCTGAGATGCTGGTACAGACGGGCCGCTTGTGCGCTTAACCCCGGCGCTGAACGCGCTGACAACGGCCACACCAGTACACCCACTGCGGGATCAGAACCCACTGCGGGATCAGAACCCACTGCGGGATCAGAACCTGTTGTGGTGTCGGGGGTTTGTGTGGTGTCGGGGGTGGGGGGTTGTTGGAGGATGAGGTGGGCGTTGGTGCCGCTGATGCCGAATGAGGACACCGCCGCGGTGCGGGGGTGGTCGGTGTTGGGCCATTGGATGGGCTCGGTTAGGAGTCGGACTGTGCCGCTGGACCAGTCGATGTGGGGGCTGGGTTGGTCGACGTGCAAGGTGGCGGGCAAGGTGGCGTGGGTGATGGCTTGGATCATCTTGACCACACCGGCGGCGCCGGCGGCGGCTTGGGTGTGGCCGATGTTGGATTTGATGGATCCCAGCCAAAGCGGTTGATCGGGCGTGTGGTGGTGGCCGTAGGTGGCGTGTAGGGCGCCGGCTTCGATGGGGTCACCCAGTGTGGTGCCGGTGCCGTGGGCTTCGACGGCGTCGACCTGGTCGTGGGTGAGGCCGGCGTTGGCTAGTGCTTGGTTGATGACGCGTTGTTGTGACGGGCCGTGGGGTGCGGTCAGTCCGTTGGATGCGCCGTCTTGGTTGATCGCCGATCCAGCGACGATCGCAAGGACCGGGTGGTTGTTGCGGCGGGCCTCGGAGAGCCGTTCAAGGACCAAGACCGCGGCGCCTTCACCCCAGCCGGTGCCATCGGCGGTAGCGGCGAAAGCTTTGCAGCGTCCATCTGGGGCCAGGCCGCGTTGGCGGGAGAACTCGGTGAAAATCGCAGGTGTGCTCATCACGGTGACGCCGCCGGCCAGTGCTAGCTGGGATTCGTTGTTGCGTAAGGATTGGCAGGCCAGGTGAATTGCCACCAGCGATGACGAGCAGGCGGTGTCAACGGTGATCGCTGGACCTTCTAGGCCCAAGGTGTAGGCGATACGGCCGGACATGACGCTAGTCGCGCCGCCGGTCATCGCATACCCCTCAACGCCATCGGAGTTGGTGGCGCCGTAGGACTGGGCCCAGGCTCCGACGAACACCCCGGTGGAGGTGCCGGCCAAGGTGTGCGCGGGAATACCCGCGGTTTCTAGCGCTTCCCAGCACACCTCCAGCAGCAGCCGCTGCTGGGGGTCCATCGCGCGTGCCTCCCGTGGAGAGATCCCAAAGAACCCGGCATCAAAACCTGCCGCATCGTCAAGGAACGCGCCGTAACGGGTGTAGGTTTTGCCGACCGCGTCCGGATCGGGATCAAACAATCCCTCCACATCCCAACCCCGATCGGCCGGAAAATTACCCACCACATCACGGCCAGCGATCACCAAGTCCCACAACTGATCCGCTGATGCGACACCACCGGGGAAACGACACGCCATCCCCACCACCGCCACCGGCTCCTCGGTACGACCAGCTGCGATCACCACCGGAGCCGGCACCAGGGCACCGATGCCAGGGATCTGTTCAAGCAGATGCTCGGCCACCGCATGGGGTGTGGGGTGATCGAAGATAAGAGTGGACGAAAGGTTGAGGCCGGTGTTGTGGGTGAGGGTGTTGCGCAGTTCAAGGGCGGTCAGCGAATCGATTCCGAGGTCTTTGAACGCGGTGGCTGGGCTGATGCTTTCGGGGGTGTGGTGGCCCAGCACGGTGGCGGTGGCCGCGGCCACGAGGGTGGCCAGTGTTTGTTGTTGCTGTTGGGGGCTAAGTCCGTTGAGGCGGGCAGCGAGATCGGTTGCGGCAGAAGCCGCCCGGCGCCGTGGTGTGGTGATCAGCGCAGACAGGATCGGGGCCAGGGTGTTGTCGCGGGCGTGTCGGGCCAGGGTGTGGGTGTTGACCGGGGCGGGTATCGAAACGGGCCGTCCGGTGGCGAGGGCGGCATCGAACAGGGCCAGTCCGTGGCTGGTGGCGATGGGCATCAAACCCAGGCGGGTCATGCGGGCTAGATCTACATCGGTTAGATGCGCGGTGACACCGGTGCGGGTCTGCCAGTAGCCCCAGGCCAGGCTGGTCGCGGGCAAGCCCAGGCGGTGGCGGTAGTCGGCGAGAGCATCTAACGCGGTGTTGGCTGCCGCGTAGTTACCCTGACCGGGACTGCCTATCATTCCGGCCATGGACGAGAACATGATGAATGCAGACAGGTTGTGTTCGTAGGTGAGTTGGTGCAGCTGCCATGCCGCGTCGGTTTTGGGGGCCAGCACCTGGTCGAGTTGATCGCCGGTCAACTCGGTGATTGGGGTGTCGGCCAATACCGCGGCGGTGTGCACTACCGCGGTTAAACGGTGTTGTGTGGGCACTGAATTGACCAGGGCGGCCAGTGCTTCGGGGTCGCTGATATCGCAGGCCGTGATGGTGACATGAGCACCTAGATCGGTGAGCCGCTGCTGCAGATCGGTGGCACCGTGGGCCTGAGGTCCGCGCCGCGAGGCCAACAACAGATGCCGGACACCATGGGCAGAAACCAGATGCTCGGCAAACAAGGCACCCAGCGTCCCGGTCCCCCCGGTGATCAACACCGTGCCCTCAGGATCTACCACCACCGGCGCAGTGAGCGCACCGTCACTGCTGTGTCGGGTCAGGCGGGGGATGTGGATGGTGTCGCGGCGTATGGCCAGTTGGTTTTCGCGGGTTGGCAGGGTTAGGGCGGTGGTGAGGGTGTCGCTGTTGGTGTTGTCGTCGGTGTCGAGCAGTGTGAAGCGTCCGGGGTGTTCGTTTTGGGCGCTGCGGATCAGGCCCCACACTGCGGCGTGGGCTAGGTCGGGGACCGGGTCGTGGGCACTGGTGCTGACGCCGTGGCGGGTCACGATGACCAGTCGGGTGCCGGTGGTGTCGGGGTGAGTGAGCCAGTCCTGCACCACGGTAAGTGTTTGGCGGGTCAGGGTGTGTATCCGAGAAGACACCGCGGTGTCGGATGCTTGGTGTGCCTGGAGCTCTTCGTTGCTGGGCACCGGTACCGGCCACACAACCACGTCTGCTTCGGTGGTGCTGGTGTGCAGGTCGGTGCTGGTGTGTAGGTCGTGCAGGTAGCGGGGCAGCTGTTGAGTGGGTTCGGCGATCACCCGATACCGCAGGGCATCGGTGTCGGTGTCGGTGTCGGTCGTGGTGTCGGGGTGTGGTGGCCAGCTCAGGTGTAGTAGGCCAGCTGCCGTGGCTGCCGGAGCAGACCCTGTGGCGGTGGTGAGGGGGCGGGTGATCAATGAGTCGATGATCGCCACCGGGGCTCCGGTGGTGTCACTGGTGTGCACGGTGATGGCATCGGTGTTGGTACGGGTCAGCCGTACCCGCAATCGGGTGGCGTGGGTGGCGTGCAAACTGATGCCGGTAAAGGCGTAGGGCAGCCGCACCTGGTCACCGGTGTCTGCGGTGTTGGTGTCATCGGTGTTGTTGGTGGGGGGTTGGGTCAGGGCGAGTAGGGGGTGTAAAGCGGCGTCGAATAGGGCGGGGTGGATGCCGTAGCCGTCGATGTCGGTGTCTTCGGGTAGTTCAACTTCGGCGTAGATGACATCGGGTGTGGCGTGGTCACGCCATATCCGTTGCACACCTTGGAATGTTGGGCCGTAGTTGTAGCCCTGTGCAGCTAGGTCGTCGTAGAAGTCATCCACCTCGATCGCGGCTGTGCCGGGTGGAGGCCACGGCACAGGCGTTAGGGGGAGGTGGTTGTGGTCGGCGGTTTGTGCGGTCAGGACTGCGCTGGCATGCAGAACCCACTCGGGTTGTTCATCGCCGGTGGTGGTGTTGTCATGGCCGATATGTGGGCGCGAGTGGATGTTAAGAGACTGCCGGCCCATGTCATCGGTGTCGGTGACGGTGATCTGTAGATCCGCGGTGTCGTGGCCAGCGAGCAGCAGGGGGGTGTGCACGATCAGTTCGTTGACCGAGGAATATCCGGCACGGTCAGCGACATGCAGCGCTAGCTCGACAAATCCGGTGCCTGGGAACAGCACGGCTGATTCGACGGCGTGTTCGTTTAGCCATGGTTGGGTGCGTGGGCTGATCCGGCCGGTGAACACCCATCCGCGGTTTTCGGCCAGTTCGGTGGCGGTGTCTAGCAGCGGATGCATGGCGTGGGTATTGGCCCCGCTGAAATCACCGGCGGTGGGCAGCAGCCAGTAACGCTGATGCTGGAAAGCGTAGGTGGGCAGTGTGAGGGGGCGGGCCTGGCAGTAAAGAACATTCCAGGATGGGCTGATGCCATGGCAGTGCAGCTGGCCGAGTGCTGCAGCGAACGCGACAGCATCAGGGCGATCCTTGCGTAGAGCTGGCACTGCTGCGCCGCCGCCGCCGGCTTGTTCGACGGTGTCGGTGATCGCTTGTGTCAACACCGGGTGAGGTGAGAGTTCCAGGAAAACCTGCTCACCCGCCCCGAGCAGGGCAGCGACAGTGTCATGGAACCGGACAGTGTTACGTAGCTGTTGGGTCCAATAGTCAGGTGAGGCGAGTTGGTCGTGGCGGGCGATCTGCCCGGTGAGGTTGGACAAGATGGGCAAGGTGGGTGCGGTGAAGGTGAGTTGGGCCGCGATCTGGCGGAATTGTTCGAGGATGGGGTCCATATGTGGAGAGTGGAAAGCGTGACTGACCTGCAGTCGGGTGGTACGTCGATCTTGGGCAATGAAGTGCTCGCCGATTTGTTCGAGGCTGTCGTGATCTCCTGACAGTACGATCGACGTTGCTCCGTTGATCGCGGCGATGGACACGGCGTGGTCTAGGCCTTCAAGCAGCGGTTGTACTTCTGCTTCGCTGGCTTGTAGCGCGAGCATCGTCCCGCCGGGCGTGCAGGATTGCATCAGTCGTCCTCGGCTTGTGACCAAGGTGGCTGCGTCTTGCAGTGACAGCACACCGGCGGCGTATGCCGCGGTGAGTTCTCCGATGGAGTGGCCTAGCAGGTAGTCCGGGTGGATACCGGCGTGGGTGAACAATCGATGTAGAGCGGTTCCCAGCGCGAACAACGCCGGTTGTGCATAGAAGGTCTGGTCCAGCAGTTGCGCCATGGCAGTGTCTTGTTGGCTGAACATCACCTCAAGCAACGCAACATCGAGATGCGGGTTCAGCGCCGCAGCGACCTCGTCGAGGGCGTGGGCGAACACGGGGAATTGGCGGTAGAGATCTGCGCCCATGCCGGGGTATTGACTGCCCTGTCCGGGGAACACGAACACTGTTTTGCCGGGGCCCTGTGGGGTCAGCAGGCCTCTGCTCAGCAGGGGGTGTGTGCCGTTGTTGGCCAGGGCGTGCAGTGCGGCCAGCGCATCGGTTGTGTTGTGGTTGTTTTCGCTGTGGTGCTCAATGCTGGTGGTGATGGTGGCGCGGTGGGGGTGGTGGCTGCGTGTGGTAGCCAGGCTGTGGGCTACATCGATCGGATCCAGATCGGGGTGGGCGCTGAGATGCTGGTACAGACGGGCCGCTTGTGCGCTTAACCCCGGCGCTGAACGCGCTGACAACGGCCACACCAGTACACCCACTGCGGGATCAGAACCCACTGCGGGATCAGAACCTGTTGTGGTGTCGGGGGTTTGTGTGGTGTCGGGGGTGGGGGGTTGTTGGAGGACGAGGTGGGCGTTGGTGCCACCCATGGAAAAAGATGACACGCCCGCCGTTAGCGGTTTGTCTAAGTCCGGCCATTCACTGAGAGTGGTTTGGACGCGGAGCCCTAGCTGCTCTAGCGGGATTTTTGGGTTAGGAACCGTGTAGTTGAGGCTGGGGGGAAGCTGGCGATGATGAACGGCAAGGGCAGTCTTGATTAGGCCGAGGATTCCTGCGGCGCCTTCGAGGTGACCGATATTGGTTTTGATTGACCCGACTAGCAGCGGGCTGCGCGGGACCGTGGATGTGCCGAAGACGGAGTGAAGCGAGTGGGCTTCGGTGGGATCGCCGAGTCGGGTGCCGGTGCCATGTAGCTCGACGTATTGGACTTCTGAGGGGTCGATTTCGGCTCGTTCATAAGCTTGAAGGAGCGCTTGACGCTGGCCGTCGACTCCGGGCGCTGTCAAGTCTTGAGTGGTGCCGTCGTTGTTGACTGAGCTGCCGCGGATCACACAGTAAATATGGTTGCCGTCGGCTAGGGCGTCGTTGAGACGTTTGAGGACGACGACGCCGCCGCCTTCGCCACGAACGTATCCGTTGGCACGTGCGTCGAAGGTGTAGCAGCGTCCGTCAGGTGAAAGGGCTCCAAAGTGTGCTGCGCTCAGTGCGGCGGCGAGGCTGAGGTTAAGGTGAATACCACCCGCGATAGCAAGTGAAGTTTCTTCTCTGCGCAAGCTTTCCATTGCCACGTGCACAGCCACCAGTGAGGACGATTGCCCGGTATCGATGACCAAACTAGGTCCGCGTAGACCGAGTGTGTAGGAGACACGGTTGGCTATGAGGCTGCGGTGAGTCCCCGCAAAGGTATGTGCAGTCATCGCTGCGCGGTAGGTCACCGCGGTCGTGTAATCATCGCTCATGGCGCCGGTAAACACCCCGCTACTGCTACCGGAAAGATGTTCTGGCACGATTCGAGCATCTTCGAGTGCTGCCCAGGTCAGTTCAAGCATCAATCGTTGCTGCGGATCCATCGACCCAGCTTCGGAGGGGTTAATTCCGAAGAACGCGGCGTCAAACCCTTCGACGTCATCAAGAAAGGCGCCATGCCGAAGCGCTGATCGTTGCTCATCGGTCAGTCGGTGAGCAACGAGGCCGTCTAAATTCCAACGTGCAGAAGGTATCTCATCGACCACACTGATCCCGTCTCGCAGCAGCGCCCACAGAGCGTCCGGATCAGATGCGCCAGGAACCCGGCAAGACATTCCGACCACTGCGACTGCATCACCCAACACCCGACCTCCCCTGCAGTTTTGGTGAGCATCTCCGAAGATCACGCACCCTAAATTGGGTACTATCACGTTAATTAAAATATGTAGTAGCGCAGTTGGCTGTAGTGCTGGATCAGCTTTGCATCGTTAGTATTTCAGGCGGCAGCATCGAGAACGGTGACCTCATACCCGACCGCGAACCGGTCAGCCATTTCGGTTCGCGAATCGATGGCGCTGAGCAGATGTCGTTTGGCGTTACGCCGCGACCGCACCAACACGTCTGAAACGTTGCCGTCCTGGTCGATCGCACGCCACAGACAACGGGTGATCCCGTTGACCTTCACCAACACCTCAGCCAAGTGCCACTTGTCGCCCGGGCGGGGACGACGTCGATGCAACTTGCCCACCCGCTGACCCCTTCCTAGTCCTTCCCAGTCCTTCCAGGTCGCCGATGCACACCAACGTGACAATGACCCGCCAACTGCGGCCCCAGCACACCCCGGGATCCGCTAGCGGCACAACCGAAACCATCAGCACCACCGGTTAACATCACCCACCGAGGCCAGAACCTTCGCAGCCCAATTTACACCGAACTCCACCCACTGTTGCAAGAAAAATCTTGAATCCACAACGTCTTCTAGAGCCGAGTGCCTTTGACGCAGATGTCATTTGATCTCACGGGCCACAGGGCAATGGGCCACGGGGCAATGAGTGTGGCTGCATCGGGCAGCCTACTCCGCGGGGGCAGGTAACCCAGTGCGGAGTGACGATGCCGATGATTGTGTTCGTGGTTGAAATCGTCCATGACCACGCGGTCTTCGAGTGGGTTGGTCCAGCGGCTGCGGTAGAGGCACTCCCTTCGTAGCCGGTTGTTGAACGATTCGATGTAGCGTTGTTCCACGGGGTTCTGGGCTGGATGTAGCACAGCCCTACCTTGCGGTCGCAGAACTGTCGCAGCGCTTGGGAAATGAGCTCAGGGCCATTGTCCATCCGCAGCACCTTCGGTGGGCCGCCGGCCGCGGCGAACACCCACTCGAGCCCGGCGATGAGCCGCTCGGCGGTAATCGAGCGCTCCACGATGTTCAGCAACGATTCTCGGATGTGCTCGTCGACCATTGAGGCGATCTTGACCGCTTTGCTGTCTGTGGTGAAGTCGAACTGGAAATCCATCGCCACAACACCTTCGGCGCATCTGCCTCGCCGTGCGGGGCGGTGCAGGCATCAGCACGTTTGCGCGGCTGTGCACTCGAGGCTGCAGCCCCCTGTTTTCGCTGCCGGTGTTGTTCACGTCGCGGTGCTCGTCGTGGCGCAGGGTCGCCCTCACGCAGCGAAACCCATGGCAGAGGTGTTTGGCGGACTAGGTCCGCAGCCACTGCCGTAGCAGGGCATCAGGGTCAGCCAGGGTAGCCGCGAGCGGGGTGCGGCGATAGGTGGAGTGGGCACGCCCGACCGCCTTGCACGCCAGCCGTTCCGACATGCCCAGAACCTCTTTGAGCATGTCCACGGCTCGGCGTTTGGCGTCCGGGCTCAGAATTTTCCAGTGATGATTGGATGGGTGCTGGCCGGATGGTGTGACCCCGAAGTTTCCAGTGATGATTGGGTGCTGGCCGGATGGTGTGGCCCCGAAGTTTCCTGGCCGACGATTTGTGCCTTGCGTAGGACCTGTCGACCCTGCGGCCAGCACCTAGCCCCAAGGAACCAGGGGCGCCGCCCGCGCAGGATGTGACCTCATAGGAGCGTGCTCGCCCGCAGCCCGTCACTGGCCTGTCCGCCCTGCTCGGCGATGCCCGACGACAGGAAGGACAACCGGTATGGGCCGGAGTTCACGAGCCATCATCGGCGGCGTGGATACGCACGCAGCAACTCATCACGGCGCGGTCATCGATTCACGTGGCCGGCTGCTCGCTGACGCCGAATACCCGGCCTCGGGGCGCGGTTATGCCGCGATGCTGACGTGGATGCGCAGCAAAGGAAACCTCACGAAAGTTGGCGTCGAAGGAACCGGCGCCTACGGGGCCGGGCTTGCCCGCTACCTGCACGAGCAGGGCGTCGAGGTGCTTGAGGTGCCCCGCCCCGACCGGCGCATCCGTCGGCAGCGCGGCAAGAGCGACCCGATCGATGCTGAAGCCGCGGCACGAACCGTCTTGGCAGGTCGGGCAAGCGGAGCTCCGAAGCTAGTCGATGGGCCGATCGAAGCCATCCGCATGCTGCGGGTAGCCCGCAGCGGTGCGGTCAAAGCCAAAACCGCCGCGGTCAACGCCCTGCGCGCGATGCTCATCACTACGCCCGACACGCTGCGTTCTCAGCTACACGGCCTGTCTTCGGCCCAACTCGTTGCCGCATGCACCAAGTTACGTCCCGACGCGGCTAATCTCACCGACCCGGTTCAAGCCGCCAAAGCCGCGTTGCGTTCGATCGCGACCCGCACACGCCAGCTCGAACTCGAATCACAGGCTCTGCGAACCCAACTCGACGGACTCATCAAATCGGTCGCGCCCGCCACCAGCGCCGTCTTCGGGCTCGGGCCAGACACCGCATCCGCGCTGCTGGTCACCATCGGAGACAACCCCGACCGGCTACGCAGCGAGGCGGCGTTCGCCCGCCTATGCGGAGTAGCCCCGATCCCCGCCTCATCCGGGAAAACCCACCGCCATCGGCTACACCGCGGCGGCGACAGAACCGGCAACCGCGCCCTGCACATCGCCGCAGTCGTGCGCCTGCGCTACGACCCACGCAGCCGCGCCTACGCCGACCGCCGCACCTCCGAAGGCCTATCGAAGCCCGAAATCATCCGCTGCCAGAAGCGTTACCTTGCCCGTGAAGTCTTTGACGCGCTACGCACTGACTTCACCAAACTCAACACTTGACATCTATAGGAGCGTCCTTGGCGACCTCCCGCAGGGCGTCCTTCACCAGCTCGGTCTCGGCCGGCAGCCGCTTCAGGCGGGTGTTCTGTTCCCGCAGTTCTTTGAGCTCCTTGCCCGCGTCCACGTCCACGCGCCGTAGCCGCATCGCCAGTCGTACAGCGTGGACGGCGACACCTCCAGCTCGGCCGCGATCTCTTCGTTGATCTTGCCCGCCGCGGCCAGCTCATCAGCGCGGCGCAGCTTGCGCACCACGTCCTCGGCCGAATACCCCTTACGACCAGCCCCGTCGACTCATCGTCCCTCCACGCCCTCATTCGGGGCATATGACCTCCTGATGATCACTCTGCCCTCGACTCCCGCAACGGCGGACCTACAGCATGGGCACAGATCAGGCGGACTCATTGGCTGGGGACACGCGACCATCTTCGTGGCAAATGACGCCCACCGAATCGTCTCCCTCTCTGATCGTTTAGACTGCTAACGCGGAGGAACCACGAGATCGAGCGTTCTCGCACGCTACCTCTGTGGGCTCGGCCCTTGATAACGATCTGCAAGTCAAGAGTAGCGAGATATCGGAGAACCAGCGCGTGATTTGGAATGACATCTACATAAGTGGAACGGGGCGTTTCATCCCGTCAATGCGACCAATTAATGATATCCAGGTCGACGGTGTTCCGAATGATCATACTATCGTGCAATCCGATTACATTTCCTTCACCGAAGCCGATGAGCCGGCTACAGTCATGGCCACGCGCGCTGCAACCGAAGCGCTGACCGCTTCCGAGCTAGTATCCGCTGATGTTGGCGTCTTGATATATGCCACGATCATCGGCGATGCGCATCATTTTGCCCCCGTATGTCACGTCCAAAGAGTCCTCCGGGCGCCCGATGCGCTGGCATTCGAACTTTCCGCAGCAAGTAACGGTGGAACACAAGGCATCGCAGTTGCTGCAAATCTCATGACAGCTGACGCGTCCGTGAAAGCTGCACTCGTTTGTACAGCTTACCGGCACCCGATCGATATTATCAGCCGTTGGTCGTCAGGTATGGTATTCGGCGATGGAGCAGCCGCCGCCGTGCTTTCAAGAGACGGCGGAATGGTGCGATTGATTTCCGGGTATCACGGCTCACTGCCGGAGCTAGAGGTTCTTGCTAGAAATCGATCCAACGAACGACTTGGCTTTGTGCTGCCAGACGTCGGGTTAGGAAAATACCTAACTGCTATAGCGCGGATGTACCAAGCGGTAATTGCGCAAGTACTAGAAGAGGCACAAACTAGTATTGCCGAGATCGACTATTTCGGCCTGATCGGTATAGGAATTCCAAGTCTCACAGCGACTATCTTAGAACCCAACGGTATTCCAGTTAATAAAACATCCTGGGGTTTGCTAAGACAAATGGGCCACGTTGGAGCTTGCGATCCCCTGCTGAGCCTTAACCACCTATTCGAGCAGAATGTCCTCAAGCGCGGCGACAAAGTCCTACTCCTAGGTGGCGGGGTGGGGTATCGATTGACATGCATTGTGGCTGAAATCGCCATGAATCCCGGCGTGCCCGGACACTCCACTTCGTAGTGAAAAGCGAAGGTGAAGGCCATGTCTGTACGTGCGTCAAACAGGCTCTTCGACGTTGGCTGGGCAGTGAGTGGTGAGTCTGGGTTGCGGCCCGCCGTTTGCGGGTGCAGTGGAATTGTGTCCGGCGGGCGGAGTTGTTTGGGTTTCGGAAGCCGCAGCTGACGCGTTTGACGGCTCTTCCGGCTTGATGGGGGTCTGGTGTGGCCGATTCCGGATCGTGTCGGTGATTGATTAGCGGCTGGCGCCCTTGTGAACAGGGTGTTCTCACGCATCCAGATCGCAGAAAGGCGCGAGCTTGTCTGGCGGTAGTACATTGCTGCTGGGTCTTGAGGCAGGGCTCCGGCGTTGTTGATTAGCAGGCTTGTGAGCTGGGTTGATGATCTTTGGTGCCGCGCTATTGGGGCCGGAGTGTAGGCACGGGCTATCTGGAGAACGATCGAGTTGGTTACTGTTCGTCGTTGGTCTGGAGTTGCCCGTGCCTACCGTTTCAGTATTGCCTGTGTCGTCGGTTCCAGAGGTGTTCGACCGCTGGAGTCCTGGTGAGCGCAGCGGGCTCATCGGATCGGAGTTTCTCGATGTGTTGGCCTCGGTGCCAGACCCGAGGGACCCACGCGGTCGGAGGTATTCGCTGATGGCTTTGTTGGCGATCGCGGTTCTGGCCACTGCCGCGGGGATGCGCGGCTATGCTGGTTTTGCCACATGGGCGGCCACCGCTCCCGATGATGTGTTGGCCCAATTAGGGGTCCGGTTCCGGCGGCCCAGTGAGAAGACCTTCCGCGCTGTTTTGTCTCGGCTAGACCCCGCCGACCTCAACGCCAGGATGGGCAGTTACTTCACTGCACACGTGGCCAGCAGCGACCCCAGTGGATTGGTGCCGATCGCGTTGGACGGCAAGATGCGGCGTGGTGCTTTACGCGCCAAAGCGACAGCCACGCATCTCGTGTCGGTGTTCGCCCACCGTGCCCGATTGGTGCTCGGTCAACTCGCTGTCGCCGAGAAAAGCAATGAAATTCCCTGCGTACGTGCCCTGCTCACGCTGCTGCCGGGTAGCTTGCGGTGGCTGGTCACCGTGGATGCGATGCATACCCAGGTCGTCACCGCGAAGTTGATCTGCGCCACCTTGAAGTCGCACTACCTGATGATCGTCAAGTCCAACCAAGCCAAAATACTTGCGCGTATCACCGCGCTGCCCTGGGCCGAGGTGCCCGCAGCCGCTACCGACGACTCCCGCGGCCACGGCCGTGTCGAGACCCGCACCCTGCAAATCATCACCGCTGCACGAGGAATCGGCTTCCCCTACGCAAAACAAATCATCCGGATCACTCGTGAACGCTTGATCACCGCCATCGACCAGCGCAGCGTGGAGGTGGTCTATGCCATCTGCAGCCTGCCGTTCGAGCACGCCCGCCCTACCGCGATCATGACCTGGATGCGTCAACACTGGGGAATCGAGAACAGCCTGCACTGGATGCGCGACGTCACCTTCGACGAAGACCGTCAAAGGGCACATACCGGAAACGGCGCACAGGTCCTAGCAACGCTACGCAACACCGCGATCAATCTGCACCGCCTCAACGGCGCCGACAACATCGCCGAAGCCTGCCGGATCACCGCTTTGACCGCCAACCGCCGCCTAGACCTCCTCAATCCACAATTCCCCAGCTCACAAGCCTGCTAAACAACAACGCCGGAGCCCTGGGTCTTGAGGGAATCGTCGTTGAGACGGTGAGTGTGCACGAAGACGGTGTCCGTGTGGTCGCGGTTGCGCTGCCGATGAGTGGATCGGCAAATGTCCGAAGTGTGCGAGCCGATCATCGCGCCCGAAGGCGTGGGTCACGACCCGTCCGCGCGATATCAAGATCGGGCTGGACCGCCCACCGATCGTGTGGCGTAAGCGTAAGCGGTTTTGAACTAACGTTTGGTGTAAGCGCAAGTCGTTCACCGAGTCGACTCCCGCGGTCCGGACTCATTGGCTGGGGACACGCGACCGTCTTCGTGGCAAATGACGCCCACCGAATCGTCTCCCTCTCTGATCGTTTAGACCGAAGTTAGCGGGCCTGGTCGGGTGGATTTATGAATTGACCTGCGGGTTTTGGGGTTTGGTGGGTTGGCGTTGGTGGCTACGCGGCGCTGGTGAGGGGGATGGTGGTTCCGATGAGGTCAAAGGCGCGTTGTTGGTCGGGGGTGGGATGCAGGGCTCCGGCGTTGTTGATTAGCAGGCTTGTGAGCTGGGGAATTGTGGATTGAGGAGGTCTAGGCGGCGGTTGGCGGTCAAAGCGGTGATCCGGCAGGCTTCGGCGATGTTGTCGGCGCCGTTGAGGCGGTGCAGATTGATCGCGGTGTTGCGTAGCGTTGCTAGGACCTGTGCGCCGTTTCCGGTATGTGCCCTTTGACGGTCTTCGTCGAAGGTGACGTCGCGCATCCAGTGCAGGCTGTTCTCGATTCCCCAGTGTTGACGCATCCAGGTCATGATCGCGGTAGGGCGGGCGTGCTCGAACGGCAGGCTGCAGATGGCATAGACCACCTCCACGCTGCGCTGGTCGGTGGCGGTGATCAAGCGTTCACGAGTGATCCGGATGATTTGTTTTGCGTAGGGGAAGCCGATTCCTCGTGCAGCGGTGATGATTTGCAGGGTGCGGGTCTCGACACGGCCGTGGCCGCGGGAGTCGTCGGTAGCGGCTGCGGGCACCTCGGCCCAGGGCAGCGCGGTGATACGCGCAAGTATTTTGGCTTGGTTGGACTTGACGATCATCAGGTAGTGCGACTTCAAGGTGGCGCAGATCAACTTCGCGGTGACGACCTGGGTATGCATCGCATCCACGGTGACCAGCCACCGCAAGCTACCCGGCAGCAGCGTGAGCAGGGCACGTACGCAGGGAATTTCATTGCTTTTCTCGGCGACAGCGAGTTGACCGAGCACCAATCGGGCACGGTGGGCGAACACCGACACGAGATGCGTGGCTGTCGCTTTGGCGCGTAAAGCACCACGCCGCATCTTGCCGTCCAACGCGATCGGCACCAATCCACTGGGGTCGCTGCTGGCCACGTGTGCAGTGAAGTAACTGCCCATCCTGGCGTTGAGGTCGGCGGGGTCTAGCCGAGACAAAACAGCGCGGAAGGTCTTCTCACTGGGCCGCCGGAACCGGACCCCTAATTGGGCCAACACATCATCGGGAGCGGTGGCCGCCCATGTGGCAAAACCAGCATAGCCGCGCATCCCCGCGGCAGTGGCCAGAACCGCGATCGCCAACAAAGCCATCAGCGAATACCTCCGACCGCGTGGGTCCCTCGGGTCTGGCACCGAGGCCAACACATCGAAAAACTCCGATCCGATGAGCCCGCTGCGCTCACCAGGACTCCAGCGGTCGAACACCTCTGGAACCGACGACACAGGCAATACTGAAACGGTAGGCACGGGCAACTCCAGACCAACGACGAACAGTAACCAACTCGATCGTTCTCCAGATAGCCCGTGCCTACACTCCGGCCCCAATAGCGCGGCACCAAAGATCATCAACCCAGCTCACAAGCCTGCTAATCAACAACGCCGGAGCCCTGCAACATAACCCAACTACAGATACTAGTGACACACCATTCCTAATGGCTACATATTTGGGCCGAAAACGGCCCAAAACCAAAGCTCAACCACTAATTTCGCCTACCTCACAGCCGCTAACTTCGGCTTAGGCTGCGTCCGGTTGGATAGCAGCGATTCTTTCGTACTCATCGGGAGCCAGCAACGCCGCCGAGCTATGCCGTCGCCGGCCGTTGTAGAAGTCCTGGCACCAGGGGACCACGACGGCCCGGGCCTGATCCCGAGTGCGGAAATGGTGTCGGGACAACACCTCGTGTTCGAGGGTAGAAAAGAACGCCTCCGAGGCGGCGTTGTCGAAACACGATCCGACCCTCCCCATGGACTGCACGACCCCGATACGGCGGCAGAGCTTCGTAAAATCGGTTGCCGTGTAAGTTGATCCGCGATCCGTATGAAAGATGACACCGTCGATGACGGCGCGTCCGCCACGCACAGCCGTGGCCATCTTGATCGCATCGCACGCTAGTCGAGCGTCCGGATGCTCCGAGGTCGGGCTGGCCAACAACTTGCGAGAGAACAAATCCAAGACCGTGGCCAGATAGAGCTTGCCCTCGTCGGTGACAATCTCGGTCATGTCGCCACACCACCTGAGGTTCGGCGCGGTAGCGCTGAAGTCGCGGCGCAGCAGATCGGCGAACTTCGGCGCGGCCTTGTCCTGGCGGGTCAAGCTCCTACGCCGCTTCGGTTTGCGACCTTGTAGGCCTTGTCGTCGCATCGAGTCGGCCACCGTGTTCACGCTCACCGTCCAGCCAGCCTCGACCAGATCGGCATGGACACGAGGCGAGCCGTACGTGCACCCAGACGCTCCAAAAGCAGCCTCGACCGCGGCGTCGAGTTCGCCGCGGCGAATCTCGGTCGGCGTGGGCTGCCGGCAGACCCACTTGTAGAACCACGACTCACTGACGCCGAGGATCGCACAGCTCACAGCGTGTGGCACCTGATGCTTGGTCCTCTGGTCGGCGATGAAACGTGCCACGCTCATCTCGTCGCCTCCTTCACCCACAGGACCACGGATCGCTTGAGGACATCACGCTCCATCCGAAGCTCAGCTACCTCGCTGCGCAGCCGCTTCAACTCCGCCACGCCATCAGTCGAGAGCCCCTGGCTGCCTTCCCTTTCGGCGCGGTCTTTAGCAACCCAGTTACCCAGCGTGCCCGCGTTGACACCCAACTCTCGAGCAACCTGGGCGATCGGCTTACCGGTCTCCCGAACGATCCGTACCGCCCCTTCCCGGAACTCCGGATCGAACCTTCTCCGTATCTCTGGCATGACTACCCCTCATAGTGCATGCCTCCACGGTTTGGGGGGAGGTCCCGCCTTGGTGTTGGTCTTGGTTGAGGTGTGCTTGGAGAGCGCCGTGATTGGCGGGGTCGTAAGCCGTGTTGTTTTGCCAGCATGCCCATGGCGTGTTCCCCGTGGATGAGTCCAGCTTGGTTTAGAGTCTCGTGACCCAAAACGTGGGCTGGAAGGGACAAGAAAGGTGGCTGGTCGTAAGAGGTATTCCGTCGAAGACATCGTGCGCAAGCTGCGCCGCGCTGATGAGCTGGCCGCCGCGGGCAGTTCAGGTGAGCAGATCGCCGCCGAGCTGGGGGTATCGGCGGCCACGCTGTACAACTGGCGGCGGTCCTACGGGGGAATGGACCTCGACGCCGCCAAGGAGCTCAAGGAGCTGCGTGAGCAAAACGGGCGGCTCAAACGGCTGCTGGCTGATGCCGAGCTGGAAAAAGACGCGTTGCGTGAGGTCGCGAAAGCAAAATTCTGAGCCCAGCCGCCAAGCGCCGCGCCGTCGACATGCTCAAAAAGGTGTTGAGCATCTCAGAACGGCTGGCGTGCAAAGCGGTTGGGCTGGCCCGCTCAACCTACCGACGTGTGCGTATCGTCGACACCCCCGCGAACCCGGATGCCCAGCTGCGAGCCTGGCTGCGCTCCTATGCCACCAAACACCCCTGCCATGGGTTCCGACGTGCCTGGTCGGCGTTGCGCTACGACGAGCACCACCAGGTCAACAAGAAAAAGATCCACCGGCTGTGGTGCCAAGAAGGCCTGCAAGTCGCCGCTCGCTCCCCCCCGTAAACGCGGTGGTGTGGCTTCGGTGCCCCCGATCATCGCCGATGCCCCCAAGGTGGTCTGGGCGCTGGATTTCCAGTTTGATTCCACTATCGACGGTGCGGCGATCAAAATCGCCTCCATGGTCGACGAGCACACCCGCGAGTCGCTGCTGGACATGACCCAGCGCTCCATCACCGCCGAGGCGCTCGTCGACGAGCTCGAGCGGGTGTTCACCACTGCCGGCGGCCCACCCAAGGTGCTGCGTATGGACAATGGCCCAGAGCTGATTTCTCAAGCGTTGCAGCAGTTTTGCCACGGCAAGGTCGGGGTCACCTACATCCCACCAGGTCAGCCCTGGAACAACGGATACGTCGAATCCTTCAACAGTCGCCTGCGAAAGGAGTGCCTGAACCGCAACTACTGGACTGACCTGCTCGAAGCCAAGGTGGTGATCGGCGATTTCAAACACGAACACCACCACCGCCACCGCCACTCATCGCTGGGCTACCGCACTCCGGCCGAGTACGCTGCCCAGTGCAGGCACACCCACCACCCCATGGCCTGTGACATCAACT
Organism: Mycobacterium ulcerans subsp. shinshuense; assembly: GCF_002355775.1. Classification (NCBI taxonomy): domain Bacteria; kingdom Bacillati; phylum Actinomycetota; class Actinomycetes; order Mycobacteriales; family Mycobacteriaceae; genus Mycobacterium; species Mycobacterium ulcerans. Next base: position 162,843 of record NZ_AP017625.1, read on the forward strand.
GAATCGGGATCAACAACAACCTGGCTCTAATTCCAGGTGGACCCGCTATCGGGGACCAGCCAGTGGCATTGTCAGATGCACCGCAGTCATCACAACGTCCAATTCGGCCAGCACTACACCGGACCAACGACTTGACGATGCCGATATGTCGTCATCGGATAGCCGTCGATCGTGCTGCGCCCAACTGGACCGGCAGCTGCGACCAACCCCGCAGAGTTCGAGTATCACGTCTATTTCCGGGGCCTGCGGCGCGCACGTCAGGGAAGCGCTCGAAGAGCATTCTCAATCCGACTTCGCCTTCGACGCGGGCAAGGGCGGCACCGAGGCAGAAGTGGCGGCCACCGGAGAATGCGAGATGCCGGTTGGCGTTGGCCCGTGTGATGTCAAAGCGGTGCGGATCGGCGAACACGGACGGATCACGGTTGACCGCCCCCAGATAGATCACCACCAGCTGGCCCCGCTTGATTGCGGTACCCGCCACCTCGGTGTCCTTGCGAGCCATTCGTCCGGCGAGCTGAACCGGTGGCTCCAACCGCAGGATCTCTTCTACCGCGTTGGGCCAAAGTTGCGGGCGCTGACTCAACGCGTCCCGCAGTTCGGGCGCGTCCAACAACAGCTGAATCCCGCTGCCTAACAGGTCCGTCGTTGTTGCGAAACTGGTGCCCAACACCAGCCCGATCATCCGCACTTCGGTTGCGTGGAGGCGTGTTTCCGAGGAGCCATTTTCACTTGCGTGGATCATTTGACTCATCAGATCGTCACCGGGGTTAGACCGCAATTCCTCGAGGTGCTCGGTGATCCAGAGGTGGAGTCCTTGGAGCCCTTGCCGCACCTGCTGGTGCTGACGCCATGTGAGCCCCAAATCCAAGCAGGGCCCCGTCAGCTGACCGAACTTGAGAACACGGTTTCGGTCTCGACTGGGCACGCCTAAGATATCACAAATGACCGCGGCCGGCAGCCGGGAGCAGTAGCGGGCTATGATGTCGACGGCACTAGCCTGGTCGGTGAGCTGATCCAACAGCGCCGACGCAGTCTCTTCGACATGATCGCGTAATCCGGCTACTGCTTTCGGCGTGAACACCGAGGACACTGCCTTGCGATAGCGCGTGTGATTCGGCGGCTCAACGGCCAGCAACGACGGCGGCAGCAGCAGATGGGGCGTATCGTCCCGAGTGCGGCGCTCTAGCCAGCGCATTGGTGCCGGCAAGTTCGATCCGAGCGAGATCACTTCGAAGTCTTCGGACCGAAGCAGTTCATGGGCGATGGCATGACTAACGACGAGGTGGGTGCCGTAGCTCGACACCACAGGGCCGATTGCCCTCAATTCATCGCAAAATGGCGCCGGGTTTGCCATAACCATGGGATCTGCCGCCAGCCGCGACTGCACGTTGCCCAGCCGGACCGCTAACCGCGCGGCGCCGCGGAGCAACCCGTGCGCCGCAATCCAGTTCAATCTCTGCCTCACGAGGCCTCCTTCGGTAAATACATAAGTTGCATCGTGCGACGGGTCGATCTTGATATGAGATCGGCGTCGTCTGTGCCTGTCGCATCGCACCTTTGTCGTCGATACCCGCATGGTATTACAGCCGTAGATTGTGGTCATTGTTGTTGATGGCTCAGGTAAGAAGCAAGTTCGGCGAAGAACGCGTCATCGACGGGGACCACACGTTCCCGGCCGCCCTTACCGACCACACGCAACTGGCGGCGTCCCTGGTCGACATCGGCGAGTAACAGTCGGCGGACCTCTCCGGCTCGCAGCCCGCCAAGCAGCATCGCTAACACGATCGCGATGGCCACCAGCTGAAAATTAGCTAATGCTGGCCCGTACGTTGGAGATTGCCGGTCGCGCGCAGCAATCAGGTACTTCTCTTGTGCTGTGTTGATTGTTGTAGCTGCCGACTCGCTGGCGTGGCAGGCTTCCTTTTTCGCTGCAGCCAGCTGGTCGGGGCTAAAGCTTGTCGGCGGTGGCGGCGGCGCCATCACCGTGGTTGTGGTGGCCGTCGGGGCCGGCGCGGTCAACTTGATCGTGCTCATCACCACCGCTGTAAGTGCCATTAGCACCGCCAGCGTCAGCATCACCCCGACCGCAATCCAGCCCCGCCGGCGTGGTCGGGACACAGGCAGCCGTCCAGGGCCGGGCGGCGGCGGAACCTGAGCCGCAGGCGGCGCCAACACCGCGGCATTGTTTGGCGCGCCATTACCGGGAGCCGGCCAGCCACCGGGCCCACCTGGAGGGCCGTGCTGGCCCACTGGCTGCGGATTCATGCGATCATGGTATCGCTGCGCTGCGACATTGGGCTACCGAGATTGCGGCTTCCAGACTTGGCTATCGGGATCGATGAACGCTTGCACCGCATGGTCAAGCGCGGCCGGGTCCTGCCCTTCGCCCACGGCCGACGTCTCCGCAGCCGCAGCATTGACTGCCTCTCCCAATGTCGTGTTGATCAGCTCTGCCAACCCCCCGTGCGTATAGCGCGTCGTGCATCCCTGTGCCAGCGACAACGAGGTGAGCTGGCCGTGGGCGTTGACCGACAACACCACATCGCCATCGCCGCCAATAGCTTCGACGTCAATGCCATCAATTTCTTCGAGCACCTTCGACAACATCGACGACACCCGTTCTAGCCGTGTCACAACGCTGGCGGTCAAATCCTTGTCGGCCTGATACCGCGGATATTCATAAACCGTCACTGACCATCGCCTTTTTTGTTGTTGTCAGGATCGACTTGTCGGCTGCGCGACCGGACGATCACCGTACGCTTGGTCTCGTTGTCCTTGGCGGCACCAACGTCAGCGACGGCGGTATGAAGCTTCGTCGAGACGCTTGGCGGCCTCGGCCGCAGCGCCACGAAGCTCGGGACTGTCTGGGTTGGGAGGAGTCGCCGCCGGGGTGGTAGGACGCGGAGGCGGCGCGGCCGGAGGCGGCACAGACAGCGGTTGATCACGTCCCAGTGCACGGTTGATCTGGTCTAGTCCCGCTGAATCTGGGTCGATGCCCATGTAGGTCAGCTTGGCGCGGTCCAACGGCGTGAGTTGATCTGTCGAGGTGATTGGCACCGACGAGACGGCATCATGCGGCGATGGGGTCTGCGGGAAAGGTGATCCCAGCACTTCAGACACTCCGCCGAACACTTCGGACAGCACTACATCGGCCCAGCCAGTCATGCTCGCGACGATAAGACCACGTGCGGCTCAGGCGCTACCAACACCGCCACATTCTCCAAGCCACTCCGAGACACCGCTTGTCTACAGGGCCGGGTGACTTTAGTTGTCTTCTCGACACGCCGCCCCACCTACGCGGTAGTACCGCGAGAGTGGTGTAACACTTTGCTCGATAACACCACCTGCACCACCAGAAAGAAGGCGATGCCCACGAGCTGACGCAGAACAATTCAATAGCACTCAACAACCGGTGTAGATCACCCATCTGAAGCGACAAAAGCCCCGCCAAAGGCGGGGCCTGTGTCTCAGTTTCGAACCGAGTAGGCGCTCGGTCCTGGGTCTTCACCCGTATCCCCTGAAGGGACAGTCGAAATGCCCGACTCGTCTCACGGTAGCGCATCCCCGGTAGTCTTTCCAGATTCGCCGCGCGCCTTGCGCGCAAACCGTGACCAAAAGGCGGCAGGCGACCGTTGCCGCCGACCGTTTGCTCCAGCGTCGTCGCGGACGTACCGCGGCTGCAGCCCAACCGTGCGCCGGCGCGGCGTCATACGCACCACCCCCAGGGCTGAGGTCTTGGCATTTCGCCGTGGCTGCCGCCTTTCCGGCCAAGACA